>JBBRUN010000011.1:0-25444 GCA_038247765.1 Gemmatales bacterium
GATGTTCCCCGGCGGCGCCGACCGCCGCGAGTTCTGGCAGCGCGCCGAGGACCGCAACATCGGCACTGCCAAGACCTACGACCTGTTGGGGTTACCGGAGTACTACGCGCTGGAAGCCTTCGTGAAGTGGGATGAGTAGGGGGTGATCGCGATGATCGAGAAGGTCGACATGATGAGCGTATTGCTCGACGCTTGTCCGTCGTTCGCCCCGCAGCGGCAGACGTACCTCGACGAGTGGGGTGATGGGGAGGAAATCCCGCTGTATCCTGCGCTCTCACTATTCGCCCGCCGCGTGATAGGAATGTTTGAGCGAGGAGAAATGGAGAGCATGCCCGCCATCTTTGCGGCCGTCGAGAGATTACATGTGCATGGCGTTCACGACGTCCAAGAAGCGGCTACAGTCGGTCTGCTCGAAGATTTGCTGAACCGTAGCCTGCATACGGTCACCGAGCCGGAGGTGTTTCGCCGACACCTCGGCCCCGAATCGTCGCGGTGGTGGGATAAGTTGGATCGCTTCTGGTATCACGGGGAGCAGTTGACCGACGATTGAGCCGAACTCTGGAAGCTATTTCCAAGGCCGTAACATTGGTTTAGAATCACCCAATATCCTTCCGCCGAGGTTAGTCCGATGAGCACGGCCGCGACGCTGGAAGAGATCGGCACTTGGAATCAGTCCGATCAACTCGAACTCGTGTTCGAAGTCTGGGATCGGCTCCTCGACAAAGGGTGGAAGCCCACAATGACACCCGAGTTGGAGCGGCGGATCGCGGCTTACGAGGCCAATCCCGAAGCCGTTTATACGTGGGACGAAGTCTTGGCCCACATCCGGCGTCCCCGATGAGTCTCGAACTCGTTTACACGATCGCCGCTCTCGCACCTCACCCTGTACCGCGGGTGTGTGGATAGCGCGGCCTCAAAGATTCGCACCGCCGTAGGTGTCCGCGTCGAGGGTGTAACCGCGTTTCCGCGAGGGCGGATTGCCTTAGAATCAACGGAGACCGCCGATGGTAATGCCGTGAATTCTCGCCCAAAAAGTATATTGGGTGATTTTCCCGGCATCTACGCCCGAAATCAAAACCGATTTCTTCGTTCATGGTCGCTTGGGGTCCAGGGCTTTCGGACACCCAAGTGCCATTCCGAGTAGAGGTTGCGTCGATCCAGCTTCTCCTGAGGAAAGCGCCGGGAACGCGGTTACACCCCCGCGTCGGTAGCCCACGCGTCGATTTCGGTTGCGGATTCTACACCACCACGATTGGGATCAGGCCGTCGAGTGGGCCGGAAAGTCCACCGCAAGAAGTATCCCCGTCGGATTTACCCCGCGGGCAATCCGGGCGATCCACCAGACGACTCCGGCCATGTCCACACGAAAATGGCCGTGGATTCTGGCGGTTCAAGTGACCCGCTGGCGGATGCGAAGTCGTTGCCAAATTAGGAATACCGAGAATTACGTTTCGCTTTCGGAGCTTTCGGAGCTTTCAGCGAGGGGGGTATGCAGAATGACTGAAAGCTGAAAGCGAGATCCTCCGCCAGAATCCGTTGGCGCACCCGTGATCTGGGCCGCAGTATCGAAGATCTCGAAGTGGCGACCGACTGGGCACTGGGCAAGTCCAAGCCGAAGGCCGCGCTCGCCGGCAAAGCCCGCGACGAAGCTTGATCGGCGAAACGGCCATTCTCATGCTGACGGCGGCCTTGGCGAGGCTGTCCGGCAAGTGAAACGGTGTTGCGGCCGACCCATCCATTGCGGTTCCTACCATAATGGAAAGGATGTGTGGGCCATGATTCGCGTCGGAGCAGTGAATTACCTGAACACGAAGCCGCTGATCGAGGGGTTGGCCGGTTTCTCGGATCGCATCGAGCTATCGCTCGATTTGCCGAGCAAACTGGCCGATCGGCTCGCGGCCGGGGAACTCGATGTCGGGTTGATCCCCGTTATCGAGTTCTTCCGGGCCGGGACGTATTCGATGATCCCTAACGTTGCCATCGGGTCGCGGGGGCCGGTGCTCAGCGTCACGCTATTCAGCAAGGTACCTTGGGGTGAGATTCGCAGCGTGGCCCTCGACGAAGGCAGTCGGACGAGTGCGGCCTTGACGAAGATTCTGTTGAGTTCCGGCGGCAAATTTCCCAACTTGCCGCCGGAGGACCGGAATACCCTGACGAGTGGCAGTGGCGGTTCGATCTCATCTTCTCGGCAAGTTGGGAAACTTGCCGTCACAGTGAGTTACCGACAATTGCCGATCGACGCGGACCCGGAATCGGCGGGCACCGATGCGGTGTTGCTTATAGGCGATCGGGCGATGAAGGCCTGCTTACCGAGTTACGAATACGCCTACGACCTCGGACAAGAATGGACTGACCGCACCGGCCTGCCGATGGTCTTTGCCGTCTGGGCCGTGCGGGACGGGGTCGATCTCGGTCCTGCTGAATCGGCGTTCGTGCGTGCCAAGAACGACGGCTTGGCGAAAGCCGGGCTCATCGCGGCGCGGGAAGCCAAACTGCTCGGCTTGGATGCCGGGTACTGCCGGCGCTACTTCACGAACATCATTCACTACGACCTCGGCCCGGTCGAGATGGCTGGGCTGAATCGCTTCTACCAATTGGCCGCGAACGCCGGCCTCGCACCGGAGGGGGTGGAACTTGAAACCTACCATCGACCAAATCTTGTCGCGTGTCGCTGACGGCGAACGCCTCAGCAAAGAAGACGCCGTGACCTTGATGGCGTGCCACGATCTGCACAAGCTTGGCAAGGCCGCGCACGCCGTGACGATGCGGCTGCACCCGGAGCCGTACCGGACTTACAACATCGACCGCAACGTGAACTACACGAACATCTGCGCGGCCGTGTGCGACTTCTGTGCCTTCTACCGGAAATCAGGCGACGCGGATGCGTACGTGCTCAGCCGCGAGGAGTTGTACGCGAAGATCGAAGAGACCATCGCCCTCGGCGGCGATCAGATTCTTATGCAAGGGGGGATGCACCCGAGCCTGAAACTGGAGTGGTACGAGGAACTGCTGCGCGATCTGCGCTCGCGCTATCCCGGCGTGAACCTGCACGCCTTCAGCCCGCCGGAAATCTGGCACTTTCACAAGATCAACAAGATTCCGCTCGTCGAAGTGCTGACGCGATTGAAAGCCGCGGGCCTCGGCAGTTTACCGGGCGGCGGCGGGGAGATTCTGGCAGATCGCGTTCGCAAGCAACTGACGAAGAACAAAGCGCTTAGCGACGAGTGGATCGAAGTCTGCCGGGTCTGGCACAAGCTCGGCGGCAAGGGCAGCGCGACGATGATGTTCGGCCACATCGAAACCAACGAGGAGCGCGTCGAGCACCTCGACCGCATCCGCAGCTTGCAGGACGAAACCGGCGGCTTCACGGCGTTCATCTGTTGGACCATGCAACCCGGCCACAAGATGAGCGACTACCCGGAACAGGGGGCGTTCGAGTACCTGCGCGTGCAAGCCATCGCCCGGTTGTACCTCGACAACGTGCCGAACATCCAATCGAGCTGGGTGACGCAGGGGGCGAAGATCGGCCAACTCGCACTCTTCTTCGGCGCTAACGACATGGGCAGCTTGATGATCGAAGAGAACGTTGTCGCCAGCGCCGGGACGGTCTACCACTTGACGCTGGAACAGATCCGTAGCGGAATCCGCGAAGCGGGTTGGGTGCCGCGACAGCGAGATGTTTACTACCGACTGATCGACGCCGAGCCGGCGACCGGGGCTTGATGCGGAGCCGGCGCGAATCGCGTGGCCGGAGCGCAAATGCGCCCGGCGCAGAATTTCCCGGCCCCTATTCCCGCCGTTGCACAATTGCCAAGGCGGGGCCTCACTCACATCGGAAAAGCTGAGCAACCGACCCGCATTTCCTGGAAATCCCCTGCACAACTCCCGAACCATACTAAGTGTAATTTGCCATCGTCCACTCGCATGGGACGGGCATTTGGTCACGCATCAAGAGCGATGGCCGGCCGCAATTTCGGAATACGCACGATGGAACCGACCCGCCTGCTCCACGCCCCTCAACAACGGGCCTACGTGAACGATCCGACGGTGCTGACCCCGATGCCGGTTAAGCCGTTGCAGTTGAACATCGCGGCGGTCGCCGCCAACGATTCGACGAAAACGGCCAACCTCGCCGGGTCGGTCGACTCGTCCGACATCGCGATGCCGCGGATCGGCGATATCGTGCTCGGGTTCAAACTCGTGGACAAACTCGGCGAAGGCGGTTTCGGTTCGGTGTTCCTAGGCGAGCAACTCGGGCTGGCCGCCCGACCGGTCGCACTCAAGTTCACCCGCCGCGCCAACCAAGAACCGGAGCGCCTCGCCAGCCTCCAACACACGAACATCGTGCCGGTGTACTCGGTGCACACGATGCCGCCAATTCAAGTCCTGTGCATGCCGTACTTGGGCCGCCAAACGCTGCACGACGTCTTGCAAATGGTCTCCGAAACCAAGATGCTCCCCGCCACCGGTGCCGGCTTGCTGAGCACTTTGAACGCGGTGATGCCCGACACGGCGAAGCGGACGAAATCGCGGCGGTCACCGAAACCGAAGTCCGGCGACTCCTCGGCGAATTTGCCCGATAGCGGGACGTTGAAAGTCAAGCCTCAGCCGGTCCGCGAATTGCTGTGCCGCCTCTCGTTCCCGGATTCGGTCGTCTGGCTGTTCACCCGTCTCGCCGAAGCCTTGGCCCACGCCCACGAGCGCGGCATTTTGCACTTGGATTTGAAACCGAGCAACGTCCTCGTCACCGACGAGGGTGTGCCGATGCTCCTCGATTTCGGCTTGGCCCACGACACGCGCAACAGCCGCTACGACCAAACCGGCGGCACGCTGCGGTACATGTCGCCGGAGCAACTCGGGGCCTACGCCGCCCAACGCGCCACCCGGCCCGACGCGCGCATGGACCTGTATTCCCTCGGTGTCATGTTCTACGAGCTCCTCACGGGGCGGCACCCGTTCGAGCGCTCGATGGCGTTGGGATTGTCGCTGCCGACGATCCTCGAAGCCCGACGCGATTTCGCGCCGCGGCCGCGCACACTCAACCCCAAGATCGCTCCCGCCATCGAAGCCATCGTGCTGAAACTGCTGGAACCGGACGCGGATCGGCGCTACCAGACCGCTGCGGAACTGATGACCGATCTGACGCTGCACCAAGAAAACCGCCCACTGAAGCACACCCGCAATCCGTCGTTCGTCGAGCGCGTCCGCAAGTACCGCCGCCGGCACCCGGTGCTGGCGGTCATGGGGTTGGCCATCGCGCTGGCGCTGACGACCTTCGGCGCGGCCGGCGCCGCGATCCAACAGTCGCGCCAGCGAACCGGGGCTGAAGCCGCGCTCCGAGCCGAACGCTTGCAAGACGAAATCACCGGGCTTCGCATCGACCTGACTTCGCCCGAGAACGCCAAGACCCGGAGCGACGCCCTCGCGAAAGTCGAGGTCTGGTTCGACCTCTACGGCGTGACGGCCGACTCCCGTTGGCGCGAGCAAACGAGCGTGCGCCGGTTGCCGGATGCCGACCGGGAACTCCTCGCGGATGAACTCGGTGAACTGGCGCTGCTGAGCGCCCACGCCGAGCGCTTGAACGCCTCGGGTAAAAACGACGCGGAGAAGTCGGCCGCGCTCCAAAAGGCCCTGCGCTGGAATCGGATGGCGCAAAATTGCTTTGAAGGCTATGCGATGCCGTTGGCGGTTCGCGAACAGCGCGCGCTGCTGGGCTCCGAGTTGAAACGGGACGACCTCGCGGGTGAAATCGACCTCGCCAATTGCAGGCCGGAGGGCACGCGCGAATTGTACCTCGGCGGGCTCACGCTGCTGGGCGAAGGGCAATACAAGGCTTCGGCGGAAGTGCTGGAATTGCTGGTGGACAAGGACCCCGCCCACGCGGCGGGGCAGTTCACCCTCGCGGTCGGGTATCAGTATTCCGGCCGGTTCACCGACGCCGTCGAGCGATTCCAAATCGCCAAGGCCCTCGCCCCGCGCGATCCGCGCCCGGCCTTCAACCGGGGTCTCGCGCTCGTGCTCATGAACAAACACGCCGAAGCGATCAAAGAATTCAATGCGGCCATCCAACGCGATCCGAAACTCGCCCCGGCCTACTACCACCGCGCCCTCACGAAAGCCCGCTGCGGCCAACGAACCCAAGCCATCGACGATGCGACCAAAGCTCTCGACCTCGGCGAATCGTCGTACCGGACGCTCCTCCTCCGGGCCGGCTTGCACACCGCGAACGGGAACGCCGAAGCTGCCGAGCGCGACTTGGCAGCAGCGGCCAAACTCGAACTGCGCGACGAAGCCGATTACTTGGCCCGGGGGAGAACCAAACTGCCGAAGGATCCCGCCGGGGCGCTGACCGATTTCGCCAAGTCCGCCGAGTTGAACCCGCGCTACTTGGCCGCGTGGCAGAACCAAGCCCATGTCCTCAGCGAGTGCCTCGATCAACCCGAGCAAGCGCTCGACCGGCTCGACAAAGCCGTGGAACTGAACCCAGGTTACGCCCCCGCCGTCGTCGGCCGGGCGGTCATCCAAGCCCGCTTGGGTCATGCGGACGAAGCCCGCAAGGGTGCCGAAGCGGCCCTCGCCCTCACCGACGATCCCACGGTGCGGTATCAAGTTGCCTGCGTATTCGCGCTGCTCGCCAAGAAGACCCCGGCCGACGCCCGCGCGTCTCTCGACCACCTCCGCGCGGCCCTGCGGGATCATTACACCGACTTCGCCACCCTCGACGCCGATATCGACTTGGCCGCGATCCGCGACGGTAAGGACTTCCGAGCCATCGTGGGCGCGGCCAAGGAACTCCGGGCGAAGTGAGCTTCTCGCCAGAACATCATTGGATCAATCGAAATGATTTTTGGGCATGACGCCCCACCCGCGTGTGAAATTTCCGACTTCGAGTAGGTAGGGCCCAATCGCCTCAGGGCTCAAGGCATTTCAATCCGCCAATTCCACGGATTAGCAGCCGACGGATAGGGGGCGCTTCCACGACTGCCCGACCGCACCGCGACCTTGTCCTGTGGCGGGCCCGCGCGGGGCGCGTCGCACTCGTAGCCTACGGCACGCGGGGTTGATCGCCGAAGCGGATCCTCAGGCGATCGTCGTCTTCCGGAACATCCACAAGGAGGCATTGCAGCGCATCGAGAAAGGGCGTTTCGATGAGCGCGCGGATGAAGGTATCGTCGACTGTGTTCCCCCGGAGGTCGAGGCTCCAGAGGGAGCGGACGAATCGCGACCGCACCAGTTCGCGGACGTGGGAGCCGTGGAGACGACAATTGCGGAGGCTCAGGGTGCGGAGGTTCGGAACATCGCCGGACACTAAGGCCCGGATCGAAGCGTGGTTGAACGCGATCCGCGACAGGATGAGTTTTCGCAAGCCTTGGTAGCCCTTCCAATTGACGAGCGCGGAGATACCTGCGTCGCTCAGTTGGGTATGCTCCAAATTGAGCGAGTGGAGCTTGGGAAATTCAACTGTTCGCTCCAGTTGCTTGCCGACAAACTCCCCGAGCGAGTTTTCACTGACATCGAGATGTCGCAGTGCGGGAAAACGATCCGACGTGAGCAGGTCACAAGTCCCCCGCGTACCGATTCCACCCAGGGGAAGTCCGAGTTTCGCTAAACCTGGGCAAGCGAGCTCACCGCGGCAGAGGTACTCGGCGACAACGTCGGCATCCGATGCATCTCGCATTTCGAGTTCTTCAAGCTTGCATTCAACGGCGGAAAATTGGAGGAGGAGCGGGAGGCTGCGGTATGGGCGATCCCAATTGTTGTGACCGACGCGCAACCGGCGCAGGTTTCGAACGACACTTTCGTCGAATCGGGCAAATCCGCGATCCGAGCCCGAATTGCCGATCTGGTCGATTTCGATTTCTTCCAATTGGGTGAGGTGTTCCGCGCGCTCCAGAATCTCGAAAAGTTCGCCTAACAGATGACTGTGGATTGCGCTCAATCGTTTGAGATGGGCCGTTGCGGGCGACGCCACGATCGCGGACGTCAGTGCGGTCAAGGCGCGTTTTCCCGAAGTCAATGATTCGAGATTCGAAAGGACGCGGGCGTCGAATCGGCGGTGATCCCACGGTTCGTATCGGGGGCTATACGGCGCATCCATCACGAGTTCCCGGAGCGGGAATCCTTCGGCAATCGTCGCCATTTGCGCTTCCCAAGTTTGCTCCCGTCTGATGCTGAGTTCGGTCTTCAAACCCGGAATTCTGCCGTTGTAACGATAACTCACCCCGTCGAATTGAGGAGGCCGCACGCGTGGCTTGGCGGGGAGTGTCGACTCGAGATGCGCCGCCCGCTCCAGCATCCGCGCCGCGCTCGCGGCAACGGGGTCGGACTTCGCCAGCGTTGCCGCATCGGGCCACCAAGCCTCAATGTCCGTGAGTCGATACGGCTCCAGCGCCCGCTCGTTACCGCGTGCATTCCCTTCCCATTCGCACTGGATGCGGATCAACTCCGCGTGAGCCCGATCCGCGGCGTCGCCGTGCTCGTCGAGCCAATCGGCGAAGACCAACTTCGGCAGGTCGTCGCGCGGGTTAGCGCAGATCGCGGCGTAGAGGCTTTCGCGTTCCATCGGGCTGTTGTATACCTTCCCCCATGCCCTACACCCCGATCCTCGCCACGCTCGGGTACGTCTTCTCCGAAGACCGCCGACGCGTACTGCTCGTCCACCGCACGGCCCGTGGGGAAGCCGATCCGCATTTCGGCAAATTCAACGGCCTCGGCGGTAAGCTCGAACGGGACGAAGACATCGTCGCCGGGATGCGGCGCGAAATTCTCGAAGAAGCCGGGATCGCCTGCGACGAATTGCACCTCGCCGGGACTGTCTCTTGGCCCGGCTTCGGGAAAGCGGGCGAGGATTGGTTCGGGTTCTTGTTCCGCATCACGGCGTTCACCGGCACCCCGCTATCGGCGAACGACGAAGGGGCGCTGAATTGGATTGATCTCGACCGCGTCTTGGGACTGCCGATGTGGGAGGGCGACCGCTACTTCCTGCCCCGGATTCTCGACCTGGATTCCCCGGTTTTCCACGGGGTGATGCCATACGACGGTGGCCGGCCGACCGATTGGCAATTCTCACTGCTGCCGTCGTGAATTATTCGCATCGACTGAACTATCCGTGTGCTACGGTTCGCTGTTCGCCGCCGGAGCATTCATTCCGTTGCGGCCGGAACATTCGCCCCGAGTTCGCACTTCACGAAGCAGGTGTCGGGTGGCATCGTCGATTGTGCGCGGCGCCCTTCCGAGGACGTTCGCACCTGAAGTTGGGGCCGAGCCATTTCCGGGTTACCGGTTGTTGCGATTGCGCGGTCGCGGGGCTTTCGCTTCGGTTTGGGAATCGACGACCCCGACGGAACGCAGGGTGGCGCTCAAGTTTATGTCGAGCCAGAGCGGGCAAACCGGCTCCACCACGGCCCGCGAAATCCGCTCGCTCCAGTGCATCCAAGCCCTGATTCACCCGCACCTTTTGCGCATCCACGAAGTCTGGTCGCTGCCGGGGACGATCGCCATCGCCATGGACTTGGCCGACGCCTCGCTGCTCGATCTGATGATGCTCTACCACGACGATTTCGAGAAGCATGTCGATCCCGAGAAGCTCTACATGTACCTCGGGCAAGCGGCGAAGGCGCTCGATTTCCTCAACGCCCGTCGGCATTTGGTCGAAGGTCGACTGGTCGGCTACCAACACGGCGACATCAAACCGAACAACATCCTGCTCGTCGGCGATAATGCTTTCTTGGCCGACTACGGCTTGGCCACTGTCACGTCCGGAGCCATCACCCCTTGCCCGCGCCACGGTACCATGGAGTACGCGGCACCGGAGGTTTTCTCCGGATACCTCACCGAGGCGAGCGATCAGTTCAGCCTCGCGGTATCGTACTATTTGCTGCGTACCGGCGCCTTCCCGTTCCCGCCGCCGCCGGAACCGGGCGCATTGAAAAAATCGTTCTTCCGCCCGCCGCCCGATTTATCGAATTTGCCCCCGCACGAGCGCCCCATTCTGGGGAAAGCACTTGCGGCGATACCGCAGGGGCGATATCCGAACTGCTGCGATTTCATCGCGGCGCTCGTGGCGAGTCACAAGAAAAATACCGTGCCCGCGCCGATCACCCGCCCGCTGCTGACGTTGGCGCCGGACATCCCGACGCCCGTCACGGAGATCACGATCAAGCCGACCAAGTCCGGGGTCTTCCAACAAATGAAACGGAGCTAGGGCGACTCATGCTCCGCCCGTTCTTCGCCATCGCGATGATCGCCCCGGCCCGGCAGCTCAGCTTCCGCCGCATCGCCGTGGGCCACGCCTTGTTCGTGGCGACTCTGGCTTGGCTCACGGCCACCGACGGCACCCCCCACGGCATCACGACCTTCGGCTATGTGCTGCTCGCTTTGGCGATGGTGGAAGGCGCGACGCTCATCGGCTGGCGGCTGACCCAACTGCCGAAGAGCCAAGCTCTCGAATTCCTATTGGTCTCGCCGGTGCAACCGAAGCGCGTCTTCGCGGCGGAAGCGCTCGTCGGTTTGTCGCGCTTCGCCCTCGTCTGGTTCGGCGGCTTGCCGGTCTACCTCGCGCTGATTTTGTCCGGTGCGATCACACCCCTCGACCTTTGGCCGCTCGCTGCGCTGCCGTTCATCTGGGGTGCTGCCATCGCGTTGCTCCTAAGTGCCTGGGTCTACGAAACGATCTTCATCCGGCGCATCGGCGAACTCCTCGGTCTTTTCAGCGTGCTTTTGTATCTGTCGCTCGGCGTCCTCGTCGGCGAACGCTTGGTGCAGTGGCTGGAGGATTTACCCGGCCCACTCGGCCGGTTCTTGTTCGACGGCGTCCTCTTCTTCCACGAGATGAACCCGTTCGGCGTCATGCGCTATTGGTTCAGCCCCGGCGCCGTCGATTGGATCGCCTTCGAGCGGATGAACTGGCTCGTCGGCGGCGGCACGCTGTTGACCCTCGCGGCGGGCTTTCGTGCCGCCGCCCGATTGAAGGGGCACTTCCACGACCGACACTACAAGCCGATCGACAGCAGCCGGCAGTCGCAGCTCGACGCCATCGGCGACCGGCCGCTGTCGTGGTGGGCGGTTCGGCGGGTCATGGAATTCAGCGGGCGGATCAACTTCTGGCTCGCCGGCGGATTCTCCGTGATGTACTCGGCTTACCTCGTCGCGGGCGACGACTGGCCACCGTGGATGGGGCGGATCGTCTTCCAGCTCTTCGATAACTGGGGCGGGCCACCGACGGTCGCCACGGCGATGGCGGTCCTCGCGGCGGTGCCGGCGATCTTCCAGTACGGCCTCTGGGACGCCACCGTGCAGGATCGCTGCAAGCGCCTCGAGCTGCTGCTGCTGTCCGATTTGAACAGCCGGGATTACTGGCTCGCGTCCCGCGCCGCCGCCTGGCGCCGCGGCCGGGGATATCTCGCGATCGCGGCGATGCTGTGGCTCGCCATGGGCATCAGCGGCTACACGACGTGGCCCGGTGTGCTGGCGTCTGCCGTCGGAGGGCTGAGTCTCTGGGCGTTCTGTTTCGCCGTCGGCTTCCGCAGCTTCTCCACCGGGAACCAGACCAGCGGCTTAGCGTCGGTGATCACGCTCGGCTTCCCACTGCTGCTCTTCGGCCTGCTCCGCGCCGGTTATGGCACTTGGGCCGGGCTGCTGCCGACGGGCTTGTGCCACCTCCCGGCCATGGGCGGGTGGAATTGGACGTGGCCCCTCGGATTGACCGCGACGCTCGGTTTCACTTACTGGCTCACCCGCTCCGGCCTGCGAAATTGCGACCGCGACCTCCGGGCTTGGTACGACGCGAACCAAGGAACGAAAGCGGCGGCATGAGTCCACCTCCCGGCCGTCGTCGAATCGGATACACTTGGGCTATCCGATGCGTAATGTGTAAAGGAAATTATGGGCGAGATCCGGGTTCAAGTGATTTTGACCAATTCCGTGGACGAAGCCTTGCTCCGTCAAAAGAAAATCAAAAAGTCCGGCGTGCGCTCTTACGTCGCGGAGGCCCTCGTCGATACCGGTGCGGTTCGTTCCGTGATACCGGCGCACGTCATGGAAGCGCTGGGGGGTACTCTCGCGGGGCGGTCGAATGGTGGAATACGCTGACGGTCGAAAAGAATCCGTCCGTGTCACCGAGCCGATTATCTTCGATCTGCTGGGACGCGATACTCTGGAAGAGGCCCTCGTACTCGGCGACGAAGTGTCGATCGGCCAAACGGTCTTGGAGAAGCTCGACTTCTTGGCGGATTGCGCCAACCGACGTTTGATCCCCGCCCATCCGGATCAGGCGATTTCCAAAGTGAAGTGATCGGCCTTCCCCCTCGGATCCACCCCGATGCAACTCGGTTTCGTCTCCGCGATCCTCCCCGATCTGACCCTCGAGCAAGTGCTGGCGTTCGCCGCGAACGAAGGCTTCGCTTGCGTCGAACTGATGTGCTGGCCTCCGGGCAAGGCCGACCGCAAGTACGCCGGAGTCACGCACCTCGACGTGACCGATTTCACGGTGGAAGCCGCGGCGCACGTCCGCGAACTGCTCCGCATCCACGGCGTCTCGGTGTCCGGCCTCGGGTACTACCCGAATCCGCTGGATCCGAACCCGGAGCACCGCGAACTCGTCGTGAACCACTTGATGAAGGCGATCCGCGCTGCGGCCCTGCTCGACATCCCCGTCGTCAATACGTTCGTCGGCCGCGATCCGGCGCAGACCGTCGAAGCGAACCTCATGGTGTTGCCACACGTTTGGAACCCGATCGTCGAACTGGCGCGGGCGGTGAAAGTGAAGATCGGCATCGAGCACTGCCCGATGCTCTTCAGCAACGACGAATGGCCCGGCGGCAAGAACGTCGCTTTCTGCCCCGCCGTCTGGCGGCAGCTTTTCGAGCTTTACCCCGATGGCACCGTCGGGTTGAACTTCGATCCGTCGCACTTGATCACACTGTTCATCGACGCGCCCCGCGCGCTCCGCGAATTCGGCAAGCACCTCGTGCACGTCCACGCCAAAGACGAACGCATCGACCGCGACCGGCTCTACGAGGTCGGTGTCCACGGCCTCGGCTGGCACAAACCCAAGCTCCCCGGCCTCGGAGACGTCGCATGGGGCCCGTTCTTCGCGGCCCTCACCGACACCGGCTACAACGGCCCCGTTTGCATCGAAGTCGAAGATAAAGCCTACGAGGGGAGTTTGGACGACCGCAAACGAGCCCTCCGCCAGAGCAAGAAATTCCTCGAGCAGTTCTTGGGCTGAATCGACGCCACGGCGGATAGTCCTTATCTGCCCATGATCCCGACTTCGCGCCCGCCTTCAATTCCCACTATTTCACGAGCGCAAGCTTTGCCTCAATTCGCGCCCCGCTGTTAGATTTCCCAAAAGTACCGCCCCGCCACACAGCGGATTTGTCGAACTTTTGGACGCTAGCACACTTTTTCGAAGTCGGCTTCAAGTTTCGTATTCATTTCAATCGACATTACCGGTATAGTTCGCCCAGGCGGAAATCTCGCCTGTCGTCTGAATCCACTCGATTCCGAGTACCGCATGCCCAATCTGACCACGCCGGCATTCCGGGCCATCCCCCGTTGCGAAGCACTCGATGATCGAATCACGCCGACCGTCCACATCCGTTTCGACTATGCCTTTGACACTTCCGGCTACTTCAACGCCCCGGAACGCCGGGCCGCATTGGAAGAAGTCGCGGCCACCATCACCGCGAACATCGGCGACTCCCTGACCGCGCTCACGCCTTCCGGTACGAACACCTGGCAAGCGCGGACGTGGAACAGCGCCACGAATTCGCCGGTCAACATCGACAACCTCGCGGTCGGCGCCGACGAAATCGTCATCTACATCACGGCGGGGAACTTGGGCGGGGCCCTCGGCATCGCTTCCGGTGGCGCCTACTCGGCCAGCGGTTCCCAGCAATGGCTGAACAGCGTCCGTACCCGCGGGCAGCCCGGGGTCGCTTCCGGCACCGACTACGCGACTTGGGGCGGGCTCATATCGTTCAACAGCGGCAAGAACTTCAACTTCTCCGGGCAACCCGGCGCGTCGCAGTTCGACTTCCGCAGCGTCGCGTCGCACGAGTTGCTGCACATCTTCGGCTTCGGGCTCGAGAATCCGTCGTACACGCGCTACACGGCCACCGGCGCCTTCACGGGTCCGAACCTCGTCGCGACCGCCGGCTATGCGGTTCCGTTGCAAATCGGTGAGCCCGATCACTTCGCGCCGAACACCCGTTACCAAGGCCAAGAATCGGTAATGACGCCGTCGGTCACGGCGGGGCAAATCAAGCGCATCGGGGCGCTCGAATACGCCGTGCTCCGCGACATCGGCTGGAGTCCGACCCCGTCGCAATCCATCTCGGTGCCCGCGTCGCCGGTGCAAGCGCAACCGGCGATCGCGCCCGCGGCCGTCACGAGCTTCGTCGTCGGCGGCGGCGAAGGCTCCGCCGGGAGCGTCACGGGCTACGGCGCCAACGGTCAAACGGTCTTTTCCAGCGTTCCCTTCGCGGGGTTCCTCGGCGGTGTCCGCGTCGCCACCGGCGATGTCAACGGCGACGGCGTCGCCGATTTGATCGCCGCGGCCGGGCCGGGCGGCGGACCGCGCGTCGTCGTGCTCGACGGCACCAACGGCCGACAGATCGCCTCGTTCTTCGCCTTCGACCCCGGCTTCGTCAACGGCGTCTACGTGGCCACGGGCGACTTCGACAGCGACGGACACGCGGACATCGTCGTCGCCGCCGGGTTCGGCGCCGGCCCGCACGTGAAGGTCTTTTCGGGTCGGAATCTCGGTATCGAACTGGCGTCGTTCTACACCTTCGACCCCCGCTACGTAGGCGGCCTCGATATCGCCACCGGCGATGTCAACGGCGACGGTACGCCGGAAATCGTCGTCGGCGCCATCGGCGGGGCCATCGCGACTTTCGACGGCGCGTCGATCCGCGCGGGGCGGGAACCCCGGCGGCTCTTCGCCGACTCCCTCGCCTTCGACATCGACTACAACGGCCGGATTTCGCTGGCCGTGGGCGACGTGAACGGCGACGGCTTCGCCGATGTGATCGTCGGCGCCGGCGACGGGAACGGCCCGCGTATCGCCGCGTTTGACGGCCGTCAACTCCTGCAGGGCCGCATCAGCTACGCGGCGAGTTTCTACGCGGGCGATCCGAACAACCGCGCCGGAATCCGCGTCGCCGCGGCCGATATCGACGGCGATGGCCGCGAAGACATCATCGCCGCCCCGCCGCCCAATTCGGATAGCCAAGTCCGCGTCTATTCCTCTCGCACCGGTTTCGGCGGCACCCCGCCACCGTGGATAACGCTGCAAAATAGCTCGTGGGCCGCCAACGGGACATACGTCGGTTGACGCCGTGGTTCAATTCGAAATGCGGAACGTCAGCGTCGTCCAAAACGATTCCCACTCGTAGTCTTGATCCTTCGGCCGCGTCATGTGGGTCAAGCGGATCGCCATCAACCCCGGTTGGGCGATCGGTATCAAAGCTTCGCCCTTCGCATTGGTTCGGACCGTGCCGGCCGGAGCTTCCCCGCCGTCGGGGTGCGCCCAGCCGAGGTTCGCCTCGGGAAGGGGCTTGCCCTGAAACACCACTTTCACTTACAAGGCGTCGCCGGCTTTCCGCTCGAACGGGTTCTGCATCGGTACGATTTCCAGCGGCAAACCGACCTCCCGACACGGGTCGCCGGCTCGACCGTCGCCGACGCGGAACAGCGCTTTCGGCGATTTCGAATAGCGCTACCGCCCCGGTTGATCGAGCGATTTCTCGTTCGCCCGCAGGCGGTAGATGTGCGGCAACCCGTCGCTGATGAGGTAGACGTTGAAGGCGTCCGCCCCCAAGGTGATCAACTTCGGCGCGGTTTCGACGGCGACGATGAATACGCCGGCTTTGGGTGGCGCGAATTTCAGATGCCCGGATTTGCCTTCGGTGCCAGCGGCTTCGAGAACGCTCTCCTGGCCTTCCGGATTGAACAGCCGCCGCTTGGCGAACTTGGCCGGATCGGGTGCGTGCTCGCTCTTCGGAAACTCCATGCCGGAGATCGCAAGGATCTTGGCCGATTCCTCGGCCTTGGCCTTCTCGGGCGGGATCAACCAAAGGTCGTGGGCGGGTAGTGCGGATTGCCCCAAGCCGAGCGCGGCAAGCACGATGGCGAATCGAATCACGGCGTCCTCGGGTGGTGGAATACGAGTTTTCTTGGCGGACGGGAGCCGCATCCGGTCTTGACTTCGCGTCTAAGGGGCCGAAGCCCCATTGGAAACTATAGGCTAGTGGTGTGTCACAAAAGTATCTTGAGATGGTTTCGTACAGAGCCGGACGCGTTAGCGACGTTCGACGCGACCCCGTTGCTTGTGGTTCATTGCGGCTGAAAGTTGTCGTCAAAATTGCATCCCAACGGGACAACAGAAGGTAGCCAGGGGTGGAGCGAAGCGGAATCCTTGGAATTCAAGAGGGTTTGTTCTATGGACCCCAACGAGGTTACCTCGATTTGGAATGGGTAGCCCCGTTGGGGCCGAGTTGGCAAATGGCGATTCGAAAACGGCTTTCGCTGGTCGAACTTTTGGTGGTCATTGCGATCGTGCCGTTCCGATAATCTGCTCCTGCCGGCCGTCCGGAAGGTGCGCGAGACCGCCAACCGGATGAAAAGCGCGAACAACCTCAAGCAGATGACGCTTGCCGTGAACGATGTCGGGACATGACTGGACGGGTTCGTCGGGGGCTTCACCGAGCCGAACCCGCACCCTGCATCTCTGAGCCGCGACCGGCAAACCCCCGCATAGGATTTCCCGCCGGCTTTCCTAAGATTCCCCTTTGCCCAGCGAACGACCAAAGACCCGCCCGCGCCGGATCGCGTATGTCGCTGCTTTGCCCCCGTTGCTCCCGCGTGCTCGCGGACTCCTCCGATTCGGCGGCGTCGCCACTGTTCTGCATGTACTGCGGCCAAAAGCTCCGCGACTCGGTTACCTCCGGCGACGAGACCATGGGGTACGAACCACCCCCGGTCGCCGAGGCCGAATACGCCGTCACACGCACGTCGGACGGCGCGGCTGCCGTCGAGACGATCGCCGAGCAGCCCCCGAGCTGCATCGGCGGGTATCGGTTGTTGAAGTTCATCGGCGCCGGCGGCATGGGGAGCGTCTACGAAGCCGAGGCTGATTCGTCCGGGCAGCGCGTCGCGGTGAAACTGCTGTCGCGGCGATTGGCCTCCAACCCCGCCTCGGTCGAGCGCTTCCGCCAAGAAGGCCGGCTCGCCAGCCAGATCGCGCATCCGCGCTGCGTCTTCGTTCTGCGGGCCGACACCGACGCCGGCCGGCCGTACATCATCATGGAGTTGATGCCGGGGCGGACGCTGAAAGATATGGTCGACGATCGCGGTCCGCTGCCGGTGCCCGAGGCGATCGTCCGCACTCTCGACGTGGTCGACGGTTTGATCGAAGCGCACCGCCTCGGTGTGATCCACCGGGACGTGAAGCCGTCGAACTGTTTCCTCACCGAAGACGACCGCGTGAAGGTCGGCGACTTCGGGCTGTCGAAGTCGCTGGGGGCGAATCCGGATAAGCAACTCACGCACTCCGGGGCATTCCTCGGCACCGTGCTGTTCGCGTCGCCGGAGCAAATCCGCGGCGAACCGGTCGGCTACGATACCGACGTCTACGCTGTCAGCGCGACGCTCTACTACTTGCTCACGGGCCGGGCCCCGCACCAACACGAGAGCCTCACGGCGGCGCTTGCGAAGGCGATATCCGAAGCGCCGCCGTCGGTGCGCATCAAGTGCCCGCTGGCGTCATCGGAGCTCGACCGGTTGATCTTGAAGGGTCTGGAACGCGACCGCGAGCGCCGGTTTCAATCGCTCGAAGAACTGCGTGAATCGCTGCTGGGGCTGCTGCCGGAGCGGCAAGTTCCCGCCCGGCCCCGGGCAATCTTCTTGGCGTACTTGCTCGACATGGCCATTCTGCAACTCGCGCTGATCCCGTTGGAGATGCTCCGCCACGCCCTCGAACTGGAGTTCTTCGACCTCGATCACCCGGTGTTCAACAGTTGGCTCACCGTCGGCGCGGCGATCCTCTATTTTTGGTTATTCGAAGGCCTGCGCGGCGCCACGCCGGGCAAGCGGCTGTTGAAACTCCGCATCGTCCGGCTCGGCGAAACGGACGTACCGGGTCTGCTGGCGTCCGGCATCCGCACGGCCGTCTACAACTTCGTTTGGGTTTGGATGTTCCTCGTCGCGCTTGTCCCCACTCAGTTTTTCGGGGCCGTCACTGCCGGGATCGTCGGCACCTTCGCGTTCTTCAGCGGCCTGTTGGTTCTCTGCTACCAGTTCCGCCGCACGGCCCACGGCTACCGGGGCCTGCACGACTTCGCCTCCGGCACGCGGACGGTGCAACTGCCGCGGCCGTCGAAGCGGAAGAAGCTCGTCAGCCCGTACCCGAATCCGCTCGACCGCGTGATGAAAACGAAGACGCCGCTGCCCGACGCGCTCGGCGGCTTCACCATCAAGGGCAAAATTTGCGAGATCGGGGACGGCGGCGAAGTCTGGATCGGCGAGGACAAATCGCTCGGCCGGCGGGTCGTCCTCCGCGTCGAACCGCCGGGCGTTGGCGACGATTCCCTCTTCGACGAGCCGATCGTGAGGCCGACGCGCCTGCGCAGCGTCGGCCACGGCACGATGATCTGGGGCGGCGGCGAGCGCGCTTGGATCGCCTACGTGGCTCCGGCCGGGCACCCGCTGTCGGATGTCGTCTCGCCGGCGCAGCCGTTGAGTTGGGCCGAAGCGCTGCCCATCCTCGAGCAACTCGCGGGCGAACTGAACGACGGTCGCGAGGACGGCACATCGCCGGATGTCCTGTCGCCGGAGCAGATTTGGGTCGAACCGGGCGGACGGTTGCAATTGGTCGATTTCCCGATGCCCACGGGTCAAGCCGTCGCGGCCGGAGAGACCAAGTCGCGGTATCCGGGTGGTTCGTTCACGCCGCTCGGCTTCGTGAAGCAGGTCGCGGCGCTGATGTTGGAAGGGGCACCGCGGACGGGCTCCGGACGGATTCGGGCACCGCTGCCGGCGCACGCCTCGGCTATCACGGATCGCTTGTTCGAAGACGTCTATTCTTCTCTCGGGGAACTCCGGAACGACTTGGCCACGAACCAGAGTTTGCCGCCGTGCGTCACGGCGGGGAGCCGGATCGCCCACCTGACGCTGCAGGGGATGATGCTGAGTTTCGGACTGGCGACGATGCTTCTGTTCAGCGGCTTCCTCAACTTCTTCGCGGGCTTCGGCATCGCGATGGGAAGCCGCGTTCCGGAGCACGTCGTCGCGAGTTGGAATACACCCGAAAAGCGGACGGAGTTTCTCGAAGCCGTCCGGGCCACCGAACCGGCGGATTCCCCGGTGCGCATCCGACTCGAAGCGGCCTTGCGGCCGGATGAGTACCCCGAGACGGAAGCCCTGTTGAAGCGGGACACGGAATCGAGACGGGCCGACGCGGAGCGAATTCAGGATCGCTTGAACCGGCCCGAGCGTTACCTGTTGAACCTCTGGCTCGAGCAAAGCCGGAACACAATCGTGTTCGCCCCGCTGGACGCGCGAGACGCGGACGAGCGCCTGCTCGCCGCGAAGCAAGGCCAAGCCACGGGGCGGACATTGGCGTTCCGGAGCCAAGGCCGGCGGTTCCTCGCGATCTTCGTATCGCTGATTTTGGTTTGGCCACTCGCGATTTGGCCCGCGTTCGCATTCGCCTTCCGGGGCGGGCTCGGCTACTGGTTCTCCGGCATCGCCTTGGTGTTGAAAGGCGGTGGCCCGGCCCAGCGCTGGCGTTGCGGCCTGCGCGAACTGCTGATCTGGCTACCCCTGACGGCCGTCTTGCTGACCGCCTTGCTCATCCAGTTGGAGTGGCCGACGTTGGTGACGCTGCGCTCGCTGATCTGGCTCGGCGGCGTGGCGATGTTGCCGATGTCGTTCGTGGCCGCGCTCCGCGACCCGACCCGCAGCCCGGTGGATCGCTTCGTCGGCGTGTTCTTGGTTCCGCGCTAGGCGTCAATGTCACATTTCTTTGGGAGGGTACGCTGGCGGAGGATGTCGCTTTCAGCTTTCAGTCATTCTGCATACCCCCCTCGCTGAAAGCTCCGAAAGCTCCGAAAGCTCCGAAAGCGAAACGTAATTCTCTGTATTCCCGATTTTGCAACGACTTCGCATCCGACTGCGGGTCATTTGTTTCGCACCTTTTGGCCCAAATTCGCACCCCATCTGAGATTTTGGGATCAATGACGACATCATCGGCCCGGCATGTGCTAGATCTCACTCACGAAAAAATCAAAGCTATTGCGGCGGGCGACATTTACGAGATGAGGGTCGATGACGGAATCGGTGGGCAAGACAACATTCGAATTGTGCTTTTCGATCCACCGGCGAGTGCGACGCCCCGTCGAACAACATTCGCCCTAAGAACCTTCTAAACATAGTTTTCCAATCGAGGTGATGCCATGGTCGCCCTAAGAGTCAATCCCACGCTGATGCTTCTCGTGTGGCTCGTCTCGGTGTTCATCGTGGACCGCCTCAGCTACTGGCACGTCAAGCCGGGCCAACTCACGCACGCGTACGTCTTCGGGGCCGGGTCGAAGTCGTACGACACGATGGGCATGGCAATGGAAAAACACCGCGAGGACCTCTTCCGCCACTGGCTGTTGGGCATCGGTTCCGGCGACCTGGAAATCCATACCACCGGTGCCGTAAAGGAACGGATCGAGATCGACAACGTCCTCTTTATCGGATCCAAGATCGAACTCATTCAGCGACTCATCGCGGAGACTCCCGATGCAACGTAGGCCGTTCGATTTGCGGCTTTCCGACTTTCGCCTTAACCGCGCAATCTCGCTCGGAGTTGTGTTCGGCGTGCTGACTTCATCCGTCATCGCGCAGGAGACACCGGCTGTCCAACCCAAGGAGCCGCAGAAGCAACCGACCCCCAACAAGGAGGAGTTGTCCCCCGCGCCCGAGAAGGTGGCCGTTCAGCCCGTAGCGCGCGACGAAGAGATACGCAAGCGTCTCCAGAGCGTGCTGGACGCCACCGGATGGTTCGACGAGCCGCGGGTCCGCGTCGAGGAGGGTGTCGTATTCCTCAGTGGCCGGACGGAGACGGATGAACTCAAGAAGTGGGCCGGCGACTTGGCCCGGAACACTCAAGACGTGGTCGCGGTGGCCAACCGGATCGAAGTGGCCCAGCCGTCGGTGTGGGACTTCAGCGCGGCGTGGGGAGGGGTGTCCGGGTTGTGGCGCGAGTTCGTGCGATCCTTGCCCGTGTTCGTCTTCGGACTGCTCATTCTGCTCCTATCGGCGGCGGGCGGGTGGTTGACGATGCGGGGCGCACGGTCGCTGCTCCGTCGGCGCGTCCGCGCATCACTCCTGCGGGGAGTCTTGGCCTTCGCGGCCGGCGTCTTCGTGTTCCTCGTCGGCACCTACATTGTCCTGAGGGTGTCGGGCCTGACGCAACTGGCCCTCACGGTGGTCGGCGGGACCGGGCTGGTTGGCCTCGCCGTCGGCATCGCCTTCCGCGATATCACGGAGAACTTCCTAGCCAGCATCTTCCTCAGCATGCAACGGCCGTTCGGGACGGGCGACCTGATCGAGGTGGCTGGGGTGACGGGGTTCGTGCAGCAGCTCAACGTCCGGACTACGGTTTTGATGAGCTTGGACGGCAACCTCGTGCAGATCCCCAACGCCACAGTCTACAAGAGCACACTTCGCAACTTCTCGGCCAACCCCAACCGGCGCGAGGACTTCGTCGTCGGCATCGGTTACGACGACCCCATCGACGAGGCCCAAGAAATCGCCCGGCGAGTGTTAACCGACCACCCGGCTGTCCTGAACGAACCGGAGCCGTGGGTGCTGGCGGACGGGTTCGGTTCGGCGACCATCAACCTGCGGATCTATTTCTGGCTGGACGGCCGGGAACACAGCTGGCTGAAAGTGCGGTCTTCGGTGATCCGCCTCGTGAAGCGCGCCTTCCAGAAGCACGGCATTTCGATGCCAGACGAGGCCCGGGAGGTCGTCTTCCCAAAGGGCATTCCCGTCACGCTGCTCCATGGGAAGCCGGAACTCGCCACTGCGACAGAGCCCCTAGAACGACCCGGCGCCGGGTCGACTTCGGAGGACAGCGCGGTGTCCACGAAGGCCGAGGCCGGGCTGTCCAGCGAGGCAGCCGTCATCGAAGAACAGGCCCGCCGCGCCAAGCCTTTGGACGAGGGGGAGAACCTGTTGAAGGCTCCCGCTGGTGCTCCACCCTCCGCGTGATGGCCATCCCGGTCGGGAAGTCGGCACGGGGTGTGCATCACATCGCCTACCAATGGGTGCCGACGGCGGTCGTGAGGCTCCGTTACGCGCGTGCAACGTTCATGGGAGGAGTTGGTCACCGATGCTCAAAGTTGGGTCTCTGTGGGACCGCCTGCGGTCCAGCCTGTGGTTCGTCCCCTCGATACTCGTTGCCGGTGCGATCTTCCTTGCGCTGGGGCTGATCGAGCTCGATTCGAGCCTCGAATGGCACGACTCTCAAAAGCAGTGGCCGCGCCTGTTCGGGGCTGGCGCGGACGGGTCGCGCGGTATGCTCACGGCCATCGCCAGTTCGATGATTACCGTGGCCGGCGTTGCGTTCTCGATTACGATCGTCGCCCTGGCCATGGCGTCGGGCCAGTACACATCGCGGATCCTGCGGAACTTCATGCGGGACCGCGCCAACCAGACGGTGCTTGGCACCTTCCTGGGCATATTCGTCTACTGCGTGGTGGTGTTGCGGACCATCCGGGGGGGCGACGAAGGCGCGTTCGTCCCCTCCCTCGCGGTGCTCTTCGGAGTCGTGCTGTCGCTGGTCGGCATCGGCTGCCTGATCTTTTTCATCCACCACATCGCCTCGTCCATTCAGGCCGAAAGCATTATCGAATTGGCGGCGAACGAGACGATCGAAGCCATCGATCGAATGTTCCCCGCCGCGCTGGGCGAAGCCGCCGATACGGGCCTCAGCCCCGAACGCGAATCGGCACTGAGCGATCGGCTCTGGCTTCCAATCCCGGCCCGGCGGAACGGATTCCTTCAGGGCATCGATAGCGACGCGCTACTCGACTTCGCCCGCCAACGTGGTGCCGTCGTCCGTATGGAACGCGGGGTCGGGGAGTTCGTCGTGGAGGGGGCACCTCTCGTCTCCGTCACCGGAGGAAAGCCGCCGGGCGAGGAAACGCCCGGTGAGTTGAACGCCTGCTTCACTGTCGGCCACCAGCGCACGACGGTCCAGGATGCGGGCTTCGGTATCCGGCAGATCGTCGATGTCGCCCTGAAGGCGCTGTCGCCCGGCATCAACGACACCACCACCGCCGTGACCTGCGTGAACTACCTCACGGCGGTCCTCGCTCGCCTAGCCAACCAGCACATCGAGACGCCTTACCGGCTGGACGATGGCGAACTGCGGGTCATCGCCCGCGGCCCCTCGTTCCCGAGTCTGCTGGGCGAGGCGTTCGACCAGATCCGCCGGAACGCCGAAGGCAACGTCGCGGTCCTGCTGGCCCTGCTCCAAGCCCTCGAAGTCGTTGCCGGGCGGACGCGGGACGCAGAGCGGTTGCGTGCGGTCGCCCGGCAGGTGGAACTGATTGCCGAGGTCGCGAGGCGAACCATCCCGTCGCTGCCCGATCGCGAGGGCATCGAGGCCGCGCTGGACCGCCGCACGAAGCGGGGGATCACGTGAACGAGAAACTGAAACCGCAGGCGTTCCCGCCCACCCGGCCCCGGCGGATTCCGGCGTGCTGTCGCGGGCTGAGTTCACGAGCCGCGTCCTGATCGTGGCCGGCGTCGCCGTCGCGGTCGGGGCCGTCGGGGCGCTGTTCGTGGTCGCGTCCGACGTCTTCTTCCTGTTCTTCGCGGCTGCTCTTCTGGCGATCCTACTCCGGTCCGCCAGCGACGCCTTCGACCGGCGAACCGGCATCGGCCCGAAGTGGTCGTTCAGGCTCGTGATTCTTGCGGTGGCCGCGGTGACCTGTTCGGCGGGTCCGGCAAAATCGCCTCGCAGGCCGCCTGGTTCTTCTCGACCACGTTCGGGCTGCTCGGCAACCTGCTGGTGCTGACCGTCTCGGCGCTGTACCTGGCGGCCTCCCCGCGGACCTACTCGTCCGGCTTGGTAGCCCTTGTCCCGCTGGCCCGCCGGCCCCGCGGATGAAGTGAGTTTCGACAGCCTCTACGAGACGGTGAACCTCGTGCTCGACGATCCGATGGAGCGCCTCGGCATGAGCCGCTGCGGCCGCAATCTGATCGACGGCCGCGGTGGCGATCGGATTGTGAATGGGCTGGAGATCGTCCTGCACACGCCGCAATCCAATTCCGCGCGGCGGCGTGAGGCTTATCACCCGGAGCGGTGGGCGTAAGCCCTCCGTGGAATCCGAACTCACAGGCGTTCGGATTCCACGGAGGGCTTACGCCCACCGCTCCGCAAGAAGCGCCGAGCTGCGGATCGGGAGTACCGATGGCATCGAGGATGTGGACGGCGTACGCTTCGCGCTTCCAGAGAAGTTCGTTCAGCTCGTCGAAGTGGCCCGGTGCATACGTGGAAATGCGATTGTTCGCGAGTCGTTCGGCCAACCCTTTCGGCAGGCCGGGCTTCATTACGATTTTGAAAAGGTAACATCTACCCCAGCACCGGCCTCACTCGTGCTCGCGGCTCTGGGCATCCCGATGTTCCTGCTCCTGCGGCTCCGTCGCCGGCGGGCCTCGCTCACGGCCTGATCGTGATTTCGCAAAACGGTATGACACTCCAGACGGCCGCGGCGCTGGGCGTCGCCCCCGCCGATCTGTTGCCGGCTCGATCGCGACCGCTCACTTGTCTTTCTTCGGGTCCAAGTCGTTGATGGTCTTTTTGCCCGTGACGTACAGCAGCGCGTCTTCGGCGACAAAACGGAGCGTCAAGTCGGGCTTCCAATCTTTCGGGGCGTCCGGCGGCTTCACGGGATCCTTCGAGCCGGCTTTGATCTTCTCGAGCACCCCCGCGGCCCCGCGGGCGTCCTTGCCGATTTGGGCCAAGGCCGACATCGCCGCGATCACCAATTCCGGCTCGTCGTAATTCAGCGCGTCCATGATCTCCGGGATGACCGGTGCGGCCCTCGGCCCGAGGGCCGAGCAGGCATTGATCGCGTGCAGGCGCACCATCGGCGCATCCGGGGCCTTGATGTACGACGCGATCTTCTTCAGGTAGTCCTTGTCTTTGTCCTTCAGCACGCGGTCGTCGTACATGATGTTCAACAAATAGAGCCAGCACAGGATGCCTTTGTCATTCTCTTTCTTGATGCGGCCTTCGACGGGTTCGAGGTAGAGTTTGATGTCTTTGATGTAGTCATCGGGTGTCTTGGGTTTCGGCGGCCCGACTTGCAACAGGGCGTGGATCGCTTCCAACCGTACCGCCCCGCAAATGTCTTTCAACATCGTGTTCAGCAGAAAC
>JBBRUN010000012.1:0-25303 GCA_038247765.1 Gemmatales bacterium
CGCTGGGAACAAGCCCTCGGCCTCACGGCGGCGTCGTGGGCGAGCCTGCGGGATCGCGAAACCGGGTTCCTCCACGCCGAGTTGGATCGATTGGCATCGGCGCGCGAAGGACACGCCCGAGCGACTGCGGAAGCGCGCGGGGTACACGCCGAACTCACCCGGCAACTCGGCGAGGTCGCGGCGCGGGACTTGGCCCAGACCGGCGATGCCCAAGGCACCACCCGGCGGGTGCGGGTTCTCGAGAAGCGCTGGATGGCCCATTTCCGCCGCGAGGAGAAGCGCCTCGCCCGGCTCGATGATCGCCTCCGCCGCGAAGAGCAGGCTTTGGACGAACGCAACCGCCGGCTCCAAGGGGAGACGGCCGACTTTCTCGAACGCCAACGTACCGAAAGCCAAGAGCGCACGGCCCTCGACCGGGAGCGGTTGGATGCGGAGCGCAAGTTGTACGAAGTCACCAGCGAAGCCGAATTGGAAACGCACCTCCGCTTCCGGACCGAAGAGGACGCCCGCCGCTTGCGGGGCGAAATCGCCCGGATGGCCCAGTCGATCCTCACGGCGAATCTGAGTTCGCCGGACGAACCGGACGCCGTCATTCTCCCGTTGCAAGCGGCCCAAGCCGCGTAATTCCCGCGTTATTGGCTGCACAACCGGCACACCCGATGAGAATCATCGGGTGTTTTTGCCGGAATGCCCTGATTTTTCTGGGGATCGCGGAACCGTCGCGTAGATTAGCCTTGTAAAGGTTACAATCTCGGGGATCGACCGTGTTCCGTCTTTCGCTCGCGTTGTTCGCACTGCTCGGTTTGTTGGCCGGCGGTTGCCGGCATTGCCGGACGAGCTGCGACGACCGCAAGCCGCTGTGCGAACGGATCCGCGATCGGTTCGACGACCGCGCCGACGGTCGCCGTCGCGATACGGGCACCGACCGGGATCGGGCCATTCCCCCAGGCGTGATCCCGCCGCGCGGAGAAACTATCCCGGCCACGCCGTTACCCGTGACTCCGGGCCGCAGCGAACGGATCGAATTCGATCCGACCGCGACCCTGCCGCCGCCCAAACGCAGTTCCGAAAAGCTCCCCGTCGACTTGCCCCCGAGCAGTGTCCCCAGCGATCCCGTACTGACGGTGCCGGCACCCAACCGCACGTTGTTGTTGCCCGATCCGTTGCTTCAAGATCCTCTGAAGACCGTACCGGCGAAATCGGAAACCTCGGGCATCTTGGGCGACCCGATACTCGCCGAGCCGGCGAAATCCGATTTGCCACCAACAGGTATTGAAGCTTTCGCGGCGGTACCGGGCCAAGACAACGTCGCCAGTGGCAAAAAGCCGACCCTGGAAGGTTTAGACGCTCTGAAAGCGAAGGGTTTCAAAACGGTTCTCTACATTCATGGTCCGGACGCGGACGTTTCCGCGGCCAAGGAAACTGTCGAGAAACGCGGGCTGAAATTCGTGGCGTTGTCGGTGTCGCCGCAAACGTTGGGTGACGCGAGCAAGACCTTCGCCGAGCATCTGAAGGATGCGACATCGAAACCGCTGTTCGTCTACGATCTGGACGGCGCGCGGGCCGGCAGCCTGTGGTATCTCCAGTTCCGCAAAGTGGAAATGCTCAACGACGAGGTCGCCCGCATCCGGGCCGGGGCACTCGGGTTGCAAGACGCGACCGACTCCGAACTGCAAAAGCAATTCTGGCTGGCGATTCAAGAACAGCTCGCCAATCGCTGACTTCCCCGATCTCACGGATTGGGCGGATTGTTACCAACATTTCTTGTCACATCCCGTTCTCATCATTGACACCCTTTCTGGGGACGTGATACTTTATCACGGGATGAACCATATCGTTTGAGTTGGAACGCGCACACACGGACAGACACCATGGCCAAGATCACCGGATATTGGGGCATCGACATCGGCCAATGTGCCCTCAAGGCCCTGCGGCTGGAAATCGTCGATGGCAAACCGACCGCCACGGCCTTCGACTACATCGAGCACCCGAAGATCCTCTCGCAGCCCGACGCCGACCCGGATGCCCTCACGCGCGAAGCGCTCGAGAAATTCCTCTCGCGTAACCCGGTGAAGCACGACACCGTCGCCATCAGCGTCGCCGGGCAATCGGGTCTGGCCCGATTCGTGAAACTGCCACCGGTCGAAGAAAAGAAGATTTCGGACATCGTGAAGTTCGAAGCGAAGCAGCAGATCCCCTTCCCGCTCGAAGAAGTCGTCTGGGACTTCCAGAAAGTCGGCGGCGGCGAAAACATCGGCGGCTTCGCCATGGAGACCGAAATCGGCCTCTTCGCCATGAAGCGCGACATCATCAACCGCCACCTCGGGCACTACCAGTCGGTGAAGGCCGAAGTCCACATCGTCCAAATGGCCCCGCTGGCCTTGTGCAACTACGCCACCTACGAAATCCTCAAGCGCGGGGGCGTCGATGGCATCGACCCCGCCGCGGCCCCCGAAACGAACGACGACACGCCACGCGGCAAGAAGCGCTGCGCCGTGATCCTCGACATCGGCACCGAGAACTCGAACCTCATCATCACCGATGGCGGCAAGATCATCTGGCAGCGGCCCGTGCCACTGGGCGGAAACAACTTCACGCGGGCGCTCACGAAGGAGTTGAAGCTGACCTTCGCCAAGGCCGAGCACCTGAAGCGCAACGCGGCCAAGTCGCCCGAACTCGCCCAGATTTTGAAGGCCTTGCGGCCCGTGCTCACCGACTTCGTCGGCGAAGTCCAGCGCTCGCTCGGCTACTTCACCAACACCCACCGCGATGCCCACGTCGCCTACCTCGTCGGCCTCGGCAGCGCGTTCAAACTCCCCGGTTTGCAAAAGTACTTGTCGGAAAAGCTGGCCCTCGAAGTCCGCAAACCCTCCAAGATGGAGCGGCTTTCGGGCGACCAAGTGTTGAACGACCCGAACTTCACCGACAACATTCTGACCTTCCCCGTCGCCTACGGCTTGGCCCTGCAAGCGACCGGATTGGGCCGATTGCAGACGAATCTGCTGCCGAGCGAAATCCGCACCGACCGGTTGATCCGCGCCAAGAAGCCGTGGGCCGCTGCCGCCGCCGCCGCGCTGTTGCTCGGCACCGGCGCCGTCGCGTTCGGCTACGGCACGCAGTACCAAGCCGTGTCGGACAAGAGGATCGCCACGGCCATTGGCAAAGCGGAATCCGCCGTAAAAGCGGCCAAGACGCAAGAAGGCGAACGGACGAAGAAAGAAGGCGAACGGACCGCCGCCATCGGCGACGTCAAAGCCATCGTCTCCGGGAACGACGAACGCCTGAACTGGACTCGGGTTCTGGAATTGATCTCGGCGTCACTGCCCATGCCCGGCGTCCTCGAAAAGGGCACGGACAAAGAAATCGTCAAGGGCAACCTCGATCTCCCGGATCAACTGCCCTACTGGAAAACGGCGAAACAGCAGCTCGCCATCGCCAAGCACTACGATCGCATCGCCTCGGGCGTCCCGCTGACGAAACTCTACGACGACGATAAATCCGAAGACCTGCCGACGGTGAACATCGAAGCCGTCGATTGCAGATACAGCGACAACGTCCAGACTTTCCTCACGAATGCGCAGGCGTGGGCGGACAAAATCTCGGGCCTGCCGATCTTGCTCGATTTCCCGCCGGGGGCCGAGAAAATCCCGGTCGAAGACGCGACCTCCAAATTCAAAGAAACGCCTAAAGCCCCCGAAGGCCCCGCGTGGATCATCGAGATCCGCGGCTACACCTACAACCGCGACGCCACGAACTTCCTGCGCAAGTGCTTGGTCGGCAACCTCAAGCGCTCCGAGCACTTCGCCAAAGTCACCGATCCGACGGAAAAGAAAGTCGCGACGTCGCTGCAAGCCGAGGCGTTGCCTGACCCGGTCAAGGGCCGCATCAGCCACGCGTTCTTGGCTCTGTCGCACGCCAAAGATCCCAAGCGCGAAGCCGTGGCGAGCGGCGCCGGTGCCTCGAGCTTTGAGTACATTCCATCGTCGCAACTCGACTTCCTGCTGGCCCCGAAAGCCGCCCCCGCAGCGACAGGTGGTAACACCGACGGCGGCTCCAGCGCCAACGGGCCCCCACCCAACATCGGGGGACCCAATCTCGGTGTTGGCGAAGGCCAGAATGCCGCCGCGGCGAAATGGGTCGGCATCCTCGGCAAATCGGCCAACAACGCCAACTTCTTCTCGGGCGAAGGTTCCCCGGGCGGGGCCTTTCCGGGCGGCAGCGGATTGGGGCCACCCATGGGCACGCCCGGTTTCCCGGCCCCGGCCCCGCAGCCCGGCGCTCAACCCGCCGTGGCCGGCCCGAAGACCAAATACCCGACCGAGTTCATCGTGTACATGATCTGGCGCGAGCCGTCGACCGATGCCGCGCCGGCACCGGTCACCAAGTAGCACCCCCGGTTCCGAGTTTCCCACACCACGCCGGCGGATCACCGATATGAAAAGCGACGCCCTGAAAAAGCACCACTTCTGGCTCCTGTTCGGCGCCGTGCCTCTGCTCGTCGGCTTGTTGGTCATCATGATGATGTCCGGCCCCGGCGACGCCATCGCCGTGCAGAACGCCAACTACAAGAAGTCCGCGGACGAAGTCGGCGCCGCCAAGGCCGGCGGCACGGGCTTGCTGGTCGAACTCGGCAAACAGAAAGATACGCTCGAAGAGCGGCGCGGCCAACTCTGGGGCGACAACTACGAGCGCCAGAAAAAAGAGGGCGTTTTCGCATGGCCCGACGCCGGCCGCGATAAACTCCTCAAGGACCTCGAAAAGCTCGATCTCCGCTTCGGCGCGAAAGCCGTTGATAACATCGACGCGGCCAAGGAAGCGGACACCCAGTTCGTGGTCGTCAACGACGAAATGGCGAAGTTCACGAACTCGGCGAACTATCTCGAATCTTACAACCGCTTGGCCGCTTCGGTGCTACCGACCCGCTTCGCAGGCGCGGGCTGGACGACCGTTCTGCGCCACGTCAATAACTGGGGCACCGGCCGGCCCGATTCGAATCTATTCTGGCTCGCCCTCGAAGATTTCTGGATTCAACGGGCGCTCCTGAAACCGATCGGAGAAGTGAACGCGACCGCGGCTAAATTCGAACTCGTCAAGCCCGCCGGGGCGGACACGCCCCTCAAGCGGAAGTTCCAAAACCGCACCTGGGAAATCGACATCGAAGTAGCAACCGAAGGCCCCAACCGCGTGTTGAAATCGAAGCTGAAAAACAAGACCGATCGCTTGCAGATGCTCGGGCTGAACAAAACCATGCGGCTCAACGTCTGGTTCGAAGACCCGAAACTCAGCACCACGCAACCCTTCGAGTATCGGATCGGCGGCGAGCTCGTGAAAGGCTCCGCGGAGCTCACCCCCAAGGTCGTCCCCGAGATCCACAAGGTCGCCTCCGAGCCGGCCGAAATTTACAAGATCGAACAAATCCTCGACGAAATCACCGCGCCCGTCCGGCTCGTCCGCCGGCTCGAACTCGGCTACCTCGATTCCAAACGCAGCGCCGCGGAATTGAAGATGCCGAGTTTCTTACCCGAAGAGGCCGCGCCGGCCACTGGAGCCGATCCCGCTGCGGTACCACCGCTGGGCGCACCCCAGCGGGGCGACGAAGCGGATGAACGCCCGGGCTTCCCCGGTGCGGCCACGGGACGTGCGGGCTCCAAGTCCGGTACTGCCGAACAGGTTCTGCTCGGCAACAAGAAACGCTACATCGAACGCACCGAACAAGTCCGGCGGATGCCGGTGGCCCTCGGGCTCGTGGTCGATCAAGCCTACGTCAACGACGTGCTCATCGCCATCGGCAATTCTCCGTTGCGGATCCAAATCACGCAGACCCAATGGCAGCGCTTCCGCGATCCCTTGGCCGTCAGTTCGAACGCGGCCGCCGGCCCCCCCGGCGGATTCCGTCCGGGCGGCGACGATGAAGATCCCGACCGCCGTGGGGCCCCGGCTCCGATGTTCCCCGGCTTTCCGCCCCCTGCCGCCGGTGGTTCCACGGGCGCTTTGCCGCAATCGCAGGTGACGGCCGGCCTCGTCGAGTTGGCCGTGTACGGGATCGTATCGATCTACGAGAAGGCCACGCCGAAGTCGATCGATCCCAATAAACCGATGGAACCGATGCCCGAAGAGCCGAAGCCGATGGATCCGATGCCGAAAGTCGAATTGCCGAATAATCCGGGCGTTCCGCCAACGGGCCCGGCGAAATAAGCGTTACCATACCGTACGATTCGAACACTCAACCCCCGCCGTGCGGGGGATGCTCCCGGAGGAAGGTCGCCATGGCCGCCAAAGCCGGATTCAAAGATTTGCTGCTCCAGAAGGGCGAAAAATTCGCCCTCATCGGGGCCCTCGGCCTGTTCGGGCTGTTCGTCGTGTGGGGCGTCGTCGGCGCCGCCGGCGCGGACAACACGGAGGCCCTGGTCAAAGGCATCGACGGCAAATCGAACGCCTTGCAAGCCAAGATCAACAACAAAGATGGCAAGCCCGAGTTCGCCCTGCCCAAGTTCGCCCTGCCGAGTCAGACCAGCAACGATTTCACGATGCTCGCGGCCAGCGATTACCGCCATCTCAGTAAGCCGTTCGAACCGATCGAACTGCCGAGTCAGCGCCGCGACCAACCGCGCGTCCTCACGCCGGTGGAATCCCAGATCAATTATTTCGCCGCGTCGTACAAGGCCTACGACCGCAAGTTCACGTTCAATAAAGAAACCGGCGAAATCGAAGCGATCCGCGTCGGCGTCTTGACCAGCGCCATCACGAAGCCGGCCAACTTGGCCGCAATCAATGACTTCTACAAAGGCATCAATAAGCCGGGCTCGAAATCGGTTACCGGCCCGACCCGGCCCAAACCGGCGCCCACTGGGACGGGTGCCGGACCGATGGGCCCCGGTGACGGCCCTATGGGCCCCGGTGCCGGACCCATGGGGCCTCCGATGGGATCGGGGGCCGGTCGCCCGCCGATCGGCATCGGCTCCGGAGAGGGCTTGACGGGCGGCAATCGCTCCGAAACCAAAGTCTCGTACATGTCGATCGAGGAAGCGACCAAACTCAACCTGCCGCCGGCCGTGGCCGTCTACCCGATCCGCATGGCGGTGATTCAAATGTCGTTCCCGTTGCGGGAACAGCTCGAAGAGATCAAACAAGCCCTGCGACTCCGTAGCATTTGGGAAGCCCGCCAAGAATCGAGCCCGGCGACCATCGCGGCTCGTTCCGGTGCGGTCGCTCCCGGCACCGGCGCGGTACCGCCCCAAGGCCTTCCCGGAACACCGCCATTCGGATCCGGTGCCTTCGGTCCCGGAGGTACCGGTGCCGTCGGCACCGCAGCGGTCGATACCGACGTCTCCCCGGCCTTCGTCGGCTTGGTCGTCGAACGGCTAACCGTCCCGCCCGAGGGATTACCCGCCAACTTGACCAAAGAAAAGTACGAAAGCCTCTGGGAACCACGCGATCACCAAGAGCGATTCTTCAGCCGCTTCACGCGCTACGACGCCCCATTCGTGAAGGAAGAAGGCTATAAGCCCTACTTCCTCCGCCCGGAGCAGGGGATTTCGGCGCCGCTGCCCGTCCTCGCCGACGGCTTCGCACTGAACTATCCGCCCGATTCCAGCCTCGGCACGATCTACGCGAACTACAAAAAGCTCGAAGATAGCAAAGCCCAAAAGAAAACGGTCGAAGATGTCCGAAGCCGCTACAAGTACAGCACCAACCCGTACACCGCCGCACCGCCGGCCGCCCCCGGAGGGTTCAACGGCTTCGGCGATGAAGATTCCCGCGGCTTCCCAATGCCCGGCGGCAGCTTCGGCGGATTCCGGCAGCCTCCGGGCGGCTCGTTCCCCGGCGGGCTGGCGCCGGGGGCCGATCCCGAATATCCCGGGGCGGGCACGCCGGGCCAAGGCAATCAGAACAAGCTCGATGTCGATCACCTGCTCATGCGGTTCCTCGATGTCGATCTCGTCCCCGGCAACGTCTACCAGTACCGGGTCAAAGTGCTCATGAAGAACCCGAACTTCAAGAATACCGCCCAACTCGCGGACAACAATAACGCCAACGTCGAAGTCTTGGAAAGCGCGTGGTTCGAACTCCCGCAAAAACTCAGCGTGCCGCAGGAATCGTTCCTGTTCGCCTACCCCGTGAAAAAGTACGAAGAGTCGGTTATGAAAGTTTACGAAGACAGCGGCAAGGCCGACCCCATCCGCAAGGTGGCCGAACTCCAAGATGTCAAAGACGGCAAACGGGTCGTGATTCAAATGCAGCAGTGGATGGATCGCATCATGCTCGGCAACAAAGAAGAACCGATCGGATCGTACGTCCAAGCCGAAATGCCCGTGGGGGTCGGCGAATACGTCGGCAAGAAAGTCCCGGTCGAACTGCCGCTGTGGCGCTCCGCCGCTTTGAATTACGTACTGGCCCAAGGCGATACGAAATCGCCGATTTACCCGAACTGGCCGAAGGATACTCAGAACAGCAAACACACCTTGCCCAAAATGCGGGTGATCGACTTCCGCACCAAGAGCGTGCTCGTCGATTTCGAAGGCGGCCACTCCATTACGAAAGTCCCCGGCGCGACGCTCAACGACGACTCGATGTCCGATTTGCTGATCGTCCGCGAAGACGGCAAGATCGAAGTCCGCAGCGAAGCGCTCGATATGGCCGAAGATCTCCAGGTGCCGACCCAGCGATCCCTCCGGGATAAAGGCTGGAACGACTGGCTGAAACGGGTTCGCGTCATCAAAGACACCGAGCCGGTGGGTGGACCAAATACCGGGCCGGGAACCGGTCGCCCCGGTGACGAAGGCGAGCGTTGAGTCGGGATGGAATTCTTTCGCACGGGGGCCATGCCCCCGTGTTTTCATTTCCGGTGTCCGCTATGCCGCGATTCGTCGATACCCACTGCCACTTGGACGACCGCCGTTTCGAAGGCGATCTCCCGGCCGTCTTGCGGCGCATGGACGCCGCGGGCGTCATCCGCGTCTGCTGCATCGGCACCGATCTCGCCAGCAGTCGGACGGCGCTCGCGTTGGCCCGCGAACACGCCCCGCTCTCCGCCGTGGTGGGCCTGCATCCGAACCACGTGGCCGAGGCCGATCCGGGCGATTGGGACAGCATCATCGAACTCGCCCGGCTGCCCGAGGTCGTCGGTATCGGCGAATCGGGGCTCGACCGCCACTGGGACAAGACCCCGTTTCCCACTCAAGAAGATTTCTTCGCCCGGCATTTGGAGTTGGCCCGCGCCTTCGGCAAACCCATCATCATCCACAACCGCGAAGCGGACGCCGATACCGTGCGGATGCTGCGCGGGGAATTCGAACGGCGCGGCCCGATCGCCGGTATCCTGCACTCGTGCGCGGCCGACCGGGCGACCGTCGAAGCCTGCTTGGCGATGGGTTTGCACATCTCGTTTTCCGGCATGATCACCTACAAGAACGCCGACGCGATTCGGGCCGTGGCGGCGCTGGTTCCGGACGAGCGATTGCTGATCGAAACCGACGCGCCGTATTTGTCCCCGGTGCCGGTGCGCGGCCAACGGAACGAACCGGCATTCGTCGCCCATGTCGGGGCGCGGCTGGCGGAGGTGCGCGGTGTGACGTGCGAGGTTCTCGGTGAACGGACGACCCGCAATGCGCTGGCGTTGTTCGGAGTGTGATGCGCCCGCCCCTCCAATGCGGGGCAACCATTCGTTTTCCCTTCAATATTGCAGCCTCCCCGGCGAATCTCCGGAATAGGCTCGCCGTGATAATGTCTGCGGCATCGCTTGACCGCCGCGCGCGAAACTCTCAGACTAGCCGGGCGAACGCTGCCAGACAGGGAGAGAATCATGATTCGTTTTGCCTGCCCCGGGTGCGAGGCGACCTTCACCGTCTCGGACGAAAAAGCGGGCAAGACGGGCAAGTGCCCGAAGTGCCAGACGCAATTCACGATCCCCGCGGCGGCGACCGAAACGCCCGCGGTCCCCCCGCCGATTCCGCCTGCGCCCGATATTCCCCCGCCGATACCAAGGCGAGAATCCCCACCGCCTATTCCGCAGATGCAGGCTCCGCCACCGCCCGGCCCCGGTGACCCGGTCGAGATTGTGCCGTGCCCCAAGTGCACTTCGCGGTTGTCGGTGCTCCCCGGCGACGTCGGGCTGGATGTGGAATGCCCGAATTGCCAAACGATCTACCGGGCGTATCGCGCCGATGCCCCGCCGATGCCTCCGCCCCAATTCGAATACGCCGACCGACCGCGGAGTACGGCTCTCGTCACCTACGGGTCGAAATCGAGCCGGGACGATGACGACGACGATGACCGTCCATCGCGGCGGAAGAAGAGTCGCCGTCGGGATGACGACGACGATGATGATGACGACGATTACGACGACCGGCCGTCGCGTCGTCGGATGTCGAGCCGGCGGCGTTCCGGCCGGAATTACGAACCGCACCGCGGCACGCTGATTCTGGTCTTCGGCATCTTGGGTTTGCTGGTCAACATGATCTTCGGCATCGTCGCGTGGGTGCTGGGCGCCGCCGACTTGAAGGCGATGGACGCCGGGCGGATGGACCCCGAGGGCCGCAGTCAAACGCAAATCGGCATGTACCTCGGGATGGCGTCGGTGATCATCACCGTGGTGATCGTACTCATCGTCGTGATTTTCTACTGCTGTTTGGCGGGTGCCTGCATGGGCGGGGGCGCGTTCGGCGGCCCCGGTGGTGGTCGGTAGACGGCTCCATAGATTGATATTCCCACCGATACTGCGCTCTCATTCCCGAGGATTCCATGATTCGGTTCTCGTGCCCCGGTTGCCAAGCCGTGTACACCGTCGGCCCGGACAAAGCCGGAAAAACGGGCAAATGCCCGAAGTGCCAATCGCAGTTCAGCATCCCCAAAGAAGACGGCGCGGGCATGACCGGCCCGGCACCCACGACCACCGCTCCGGATCCCGCACCGGCCCCCTCCCCCGCGGCCGATCCGGATGCCCCCGTCGAGATCGCACCGTGCCCGAGCTGCGGCACCGCGCTGACGGTCGCCACGCAGTACCTCGGCGCGGACGTCGAATGCCCGACCTGCAAGAACGTCTTCACCGCGAAAATGCCCGGCGAATCGAAGGCGAGTTCGAAAACGAGCACGGCACTCGCCAAGGGCGACGAACCGGACGAAGACGAAGATCGGCCATCGAGGAAGAGCAAACGGGCCGTTTTGGGTGACGAAGATGACGAAGACCGCCCGGCGAAGAAAAGCAAACGCCGCGACGACGACGACGACGAAGATGACCGACCCTCGAAGAAGAGCAAGGGTCGCGATGACGACGAAGATGACGCCCCGCGCAAGAAGAAAAAGAAGCGGCGCAGCACCTCCGGCATCGATTGCAAGAAATCGACCGCGGGGATCCTCGGCATCTTGCTCGGCGGCTGGGGCGTGCACAAGTTCTACCTCGGCTACAGCACGGCCGGCATCATCCAGATCGTCATCACGCTGGTGACCTGCGGGTTGGGCGCGCTCATCGGCACGATCGAAGGGATCATCTACCTGACGAAGACCGACGAAGACTTCATCGAGACCTACCAGATCGGTCAGAAGGAATGGTTTTAGGACCGCTTCGGCGTAGGAAATTCAGCCCGGAGCCTCTGCGCCGATGATCCGTTTCGCTTGCCCGAGTTGCAACACGTCGTACTCCGCCGCGGAGCAGCACGCGGGCAAGCGCACCACTTGCAAACAATGCGGGGCGAAGTTCCTCATTCCCGGCGCGGTGGATCCGCCGTACGAAGTCGATCCGTCCAGTTCGGCACCTCCCCCGATTCCGCAACCCGAACCGGTCCGTTCCATGCCGGCCCCGACGCCGGTCCCGGAGCTACCGCCGCCAGATCTCACCGTTCCGGTGGAACTGGCCCCCTGCCCGCAATGCCAAGCGAAGATGTCGGTTCGCCCGGAGGATGTCGGTTTCGACCTCCAATGCCCATTCTGCCAAACGGTATTCCTCGGCGTCGCCGCTACGGTTGCGCCGGTCCTTCCGCCACCGGCGCCGGCACCTGCACCTGCACCAACACCAGAAGCAGAGGGCGTTGAGATCGCCCCGTGCCCGAAATGCCGGGCGGAGTTGACCGTCGATCCCGTCGACCTCGGCGGCGAAGTCGAATGCCCCTTCTGCCAGACGGTTTACACCGCGGAGAAACCGAAGCCCAAACCGAAGCCCTCGATCGCCCGGCCGTCGACTGTGCCGCCACCCCCGCCCAAAGGCAAGCGAGTCACGGACGTTGAGGGGGACACCAGCCCGATCAAACTGTCGCGGGACGATGACGACGACGACGATGAGTATCGGCCGAGGAAGACAAAGAAGAATCGCAAACGCCTGAAAAACAGCCGACGCGATCCGTACGAGCCGTACGACGAACGCTTGCTGATGACCGAACCGAGCAACGGCGTCGCCTGTTTGATGTTGGGACTGGCCGCGTTGTTCTGCTGCGCGATTATCGCATTCTGGACGATCCCGCAGTGCAATGAAACGATCGAGAAAGTGAACAGCGGCCAGATGGACGCCTCGGCGAAGCCGCTGGCAATCGCCGGTTTAGTCTTGTCGTACATCGCCATAGGATTGTGGATTTTGAGCGTATTGGGCGGTTGCCTGATCGGCGCCTTCGGAAGATGAAGCCGGAACTCAGGTCACGTGGGGAATAAGAATCGCAGCACATCGGCGAACCGGGCACCCCAACTCGATTCGTGGTGCGAGCCGTGCGGATCTTCGTAGTAACGCAGATCGCAGCCGAGTTGGGTCAATTGCTCCGAGAGGCTGCGCGCCCGGCGGAGCATCCCCGCCCGCCCGGCATCCGAGCCGCCTTCATTCGCCCCCATATCGACCCACACTCGGCACGTCGTCGCCCAGCGCGACGACGCCTGCACACTCTGCACGAAAGCTTCTTGATCCCACCACAGCGACGGTGATAGCGCCGCGCAACGCCCGAACAAACTCGGGTACCACTTGCACAACTGCAGCGAAATCAAACCGCCCATCGATGACCCGCCCACGCCGGTGGATTCGAGATCGAACCGTGTGCGGTACGTACCGTTGATAAATGGCACCACTTCTTCTGCGAGGAAGCGGCCGTAGTCGCGCGCGAGGTCGTCCGGCGCTCCGCTGCGGCGCGGGCCGTATTCCAGCAGCCGATCCGGCGAGTTGGCGATGCCGACGATGATGAGCGGTTCGACTTCGCCGAGGCGGATCATCCGCTCGGCGATTTCGTCGCAACCCCACGGCACCCCGATGAACGACGTATGCGCATCGAACAGGTTTTGGCCGTCGTGCATGTAGAAGACGGGGTAGCGGCGCTCCGGTTCCAGCTCGTAGCCCGGCGGAAGATAGACCGTCAGCGTGTGCGGATGCCGGAGGAACTCCGATTCAAAATCGATGTGGTAGCGGACGCTTTGCCGTCCCCAACCTTCGACGAGGTGTTCGATGCGTGTATTCGGGTGGAGTTCGATCTCCCTCGGTCGCGATTCCCGGCCCCATTCGCCGACTTCCGCATCGCGCCAGTGACCCCGAGTCGCCAAGAACCGGACGCGCTCGCCGGGTTGCTCAACCGGAACATGCAGGCGGTGCGTGCCGTCGGCGAAGCGCTGGCAGCGCGCCCCGATGGAGAGCCACCGGCCCAATTCCGGGCCGTCGCCCGACAGGAAAACCGAATCCCAACTCTGCGCGTCCGGGACGTGTACGACGATCTCGACCATGGCTTATAATTGCAGACCACGGGGGGCGAATTCAATGGGGAATGGCGTGGAGATTTTGCAAGGAGAATTGGTACAGCCAACCCGAGCGATGGGCGTCAGCCCTCCGAGAAATGGAAACTCATTCCGCTTCGATTCCTCGGAGGGCTGACGCCCACCGCTCGGGAAGAAAAACTCCAAAAATCGTTCCGGCACGGTCGGGTCGAGGGTGTAGCAACCCGTACCGAAACAGCTCTTACGGTTTAGCTTTCGCTGCTTTCGCTGCTTTCGCTGCTTTCGCTGCTTTCGGCAGGGGGGGTGTGCAGAATGACCGAAACCTAAAAGCTAAAGTTGGCTGGCAACGATCGGGTTAATTTGAGGTTGACTCCGCACCTCGGCAAGTTTTACACTGCCCTCCTTCACCGATACTCCCCGCAAGGACGCGGAACTATGCTGCCGACGATCAACAAGCGTTTCTTGCTGAAAATGCTCCTCGCGCTCGCTCTCGTCGTCGGTTCGCTCGCGGGTGTGCACGCCTTCCAAGCCCGCCGGATTCCCGACGCCCTCCGCAAACAATCGGCCCGTGCGGCCGAGGCTGGGAAGAAAGACGCGGCCATCGGGTACCTCAAGCAGTACCTCGAATTCCGGCCCGACGACGCCGAAGCGCTGGAGCAACTCGCGGACTTGATCAAGACCCGCGCGACCGGCAGTTCGTACGACCTCTTGCAGCTCTACGAACGCATCTTGCGGACCGACCCGAACCGGCATTCCATCCGCCGCGAGGCGCTGGAATTGTCGCTGCAGTTGCGCCGCGCCACCGATGCGGAAACGCACGCCGAGTATTTGTTGAAGGACTTCCCCGCCGAGGCCGAACTCTGGCGGAACCTCGCGACGTCGCAAGCGGCCCTGCACCAACCGGCCGAGAAGGTCCAGGCGAGCTTGGAAGAAGCGATCCGCCTTCAACCCAAGGAACCCAAGGCTTACCACCAACTCGCGGCGTACCTGCAGCGCGACAAGCATCGCCCGGTCGAGGCGAAAGCGGTCCTCGATCGCTTGATCGCGGTGCTGCCGGACGATCCGCAGTCGTACGTCAGCCGGGCGGTCTTCGCCACGATGGTCGAAGAGAGCAACAACCTCCCGCTCGACAGCGCCATTGCCGACCTTCGCAAAGCGCTCGCGCTCGCCCCGGAGAATGCCGAGGCCCTGCTGCTACTGTCCGAGCAGTTGCAGCGCGGTCGGGATCTCCCCGCGGCCTGCGACCTGTTGGCGAAGGGTATCCGAGCCTATCCGAAGGATCCGCGCTTCGTCCGCAGTCTATCTTGGCTCGAACTCAACCGGGGCAACATCGGCTCGGCGGTGGCGGTGCTCGAAGCCGCGCTCGGCCGGGTGCCCCCGGAAAATAGTTTCGAACTGCTCGTGCCGCTCGCGGACTTGCTGGTGCAACTCGGCGAGACCGAACGCAGCCGGGCGATTCTGTCGAAGCTCGAAAGCCAGACGACCAAAGACGCCAAGATGCAGGCCCAGTACATCCGCGGCCGGCTGGCGATGCGCGAGGATCACTGGGACGAAGCCATCGGTACGCTGCTGGCGCTGCGGGCCGACACTCTCGGCATGCCGGGGCTAGAAAATCAGGCGAATTTGCTGCTGTCGCAGTGCTATCGCCGCAAGGGGAACCCGGCGAATGAACTCGAATGCCTGACGCTGCTGACGAACCGCGACCCGCAACATTTGGCCGGCCGGGAGGCGTTGGGCAAAGCGTACATGAACGCGGGCAAATTCGACGACGCCATCCGCGAGTACGAGACGGCGGCGCAATCGACCTACGCGAATGCCAACACGCGTTCGACGCTGGTGAAGATGCGGGCGGCCCAACTGCGGACGATGGGCGTCTCGATGGCGTCGCCGCAATGGGACGCGTTGGAAGTCGAAGCCAAAGTCGCCGCCGCGAAATTCGGGGCATCGACATCCGACGGGGCCATCCTCCGGGCGGAGATCGCCGCCGCGCGGGGGCAGTTGGAAAAAGCGGCCGCGCTGTTGAAGCAAGAAGCGTATCGTCGACCGTCCGACGTGAAGTTGTGGGGAACACTGGCGCAGACGCTCGCCGATTTGGCGGGTGTGCCGGTCGGGCTGGCGGTGCTCGACGAAGCGCAAGCGATCGCGGGCGACGGCCCCGATTTGCGCTTCGCCCGCGCGATGCTCTATACCAAGGATCCGGCGAAACTGCGGAGCATCGAGCGGCTCGCCGGTCAGATCGACACGTGGCCCGACGCCGAGCAACAGCGGCTGCTGGATGGACTGCTCGAAGTGTACGACCGCATGGGCGACGACGCGGGGATGCTGAAAACCTACCGTCGCATGGCCGGGCGGCGCTTCGACGACGCCGCGGTGTGGGACGCGGTCTACGAGCGCGCCGCGAAGGTCGGAGACACCGCGATGCAAGCCGAGGCGGAAGCGGCCCTCGCCAAATTGCCGCGAGGCGCAGAGACCCAAGCGTTGCGGAACGCCTGGAAGATATTGGCGAAGCGAGACGTGGCCGCAGCCCCCGCCGCGCAGGACGCGCTGTTGAAGCGATACGGCGCGGAGCCGGATCGCGCGGATGCCTGCATCGCGCTCGGCCGCTTGCAATGGCTCGGCCGCGATGCGAACGCCGCCGGCAGTTCGTTCGACCGGGCCGCTTTGCTCGAACCGAACCGCTTCGCCCCGGTGCAAGCCCGCCTCGAATTCCTAGCCTCGCAAAGCGACGTCGCTCTGGCGGCCGCCGTGAAAAATCTGGCGCTGGATTACCGCTGGCACGGCGAACCCTTCCAACGGCTGATGCGCCAAACGATGGTGAAGCTCGATGCGACCAGCGGCAAGAAGCTGTTGGAGTTGTCGAAGAAATGGATCGAAGGTAGCCCCGGCGAATTCGGTTGGGTCGGCGATAGTTACGCGGCCCTGAAACTCCCGGTCGAAGCCGGATCGCATTACGAACTCGCCGTGATGGCGCCCCGCGCCACCATCGACGATTGGTTGCGCCTCGTCTTATTCCAAGCCGGTTCGGAAGCCGTCTCGAAGACGCTCGACCGCGCGAAAGAGAAGTTGCCACCGGCCCAGTCCGTCGTGCTGCTCGCCTCCGTTGCCGAGTCCTCGGCCGTGCCCAAAGGTTGGTCGCCCGAGTTGAAAACCGACGCCGAGAAGCGGCAATTCGCCCAAGCGAGCTTGGCGGTGAAGTTGTCCCGCTACCAACGGCAAGACGCGATCACGCTGCTGGAAACCTTCCTCGGGGACACCAAGCGACCGACGGCCGACTTGGCTTGGGCCCGGCGGAACCTCGCCATGCTGTATGTATCGCAAGGAAATCCCATCGACCGCAAACGGGCCAAAGATCTCCTCGCAGCTAAAGACAACTCCCCCGGCGAAACCACCGACGAGAAGCGTGCGACCGCCGCGGTTCTGTCCGGGTTGGCCCGCCACCTCGAAAGCGATGACCGCAAACAGGTGATCGCCCGGGCGGTCGAAATTCTGCGCGAAGTCGTCGAAGTCACGAAGGATCGCCGCGATCAATTCTTGCTCGCGCAGATGAGCCGGACCTCCGGCGAGCGCGAGGGCCGCATTCAAGGCCGCAAACTGCTGCTCGAACTGCTCGACCAAGACGCCAAGAACATCGACTACCTCGTGGCGGGGTTGGAAGAAGCCTCTGAACCGGAAGACCGCGAGTTCGCCGACGGCTGTGCCAAACGTTTGCTCGCGAACTATGCGACCGAATTCCGCGCCGTCTCCGCAGTGGCCCGTTACGAGAACCGCAACGGGAAACCGGAGCGCTCGCTGGAACTCGCCACCGGCTATTCCCGCACTGCCGACAACACCCCCGGCGACCTACAACTGCGCTACGCCCGCACCGCCGAAATGCTCGACGAACTCGCCCGCACGGCGAACGTTCGCCGCACGCCGCTCGGCCGCAAAATGACCGACAGCGCCGTGGAGAAGTACGAGTCGCTCTTCGCGAATCGTCCCGAATCGGTGGTCGCCGCGGCGGGTTTGCTCGCCGCCGACGGCCGGGCCGAGGAAGCCTTCGCCAAGATCGAGCGCCATTCGAAGATGCTGCCGATGCGGGTGAAAGTGATGGCGGGCCTCGCGGTGCTCCGCTCCGGTTCCACGACGCCCCGTCAGATCGCGCTCGTTCAAGAATGGCTGACCGCGTCTAAGAACGGCGAGCCGGGATCGGTCGCGGTGCTGTTGAACGAAGCCGACTTTTGCAACCTGCAGGGCGATTCGGCGAAGGCCGAGTCGGCTTACGAAGCCGTGCTGCAGATCGAAGACCGGAACGTCGTCGCGCTGAACAACCTCGCTTGGCTGCTCGCCGCGAACCCGCAGAAGGCCGAACGCGCCACCGAGTTGCTGGAGAAGGCCGTGAAGGAGATCGGCCTGACCGGGGAACTGCTCGACACGCGGGCGCGAATCAAAATCGCCTCGCGGCAGTTCGACGCCGCCGAGCGCGACTTGCTGCAAGCGCTGTCGCAAGAGAAGACCGGCCTGCGGATGTTCCACTTGGCACTCGCGATGCAAAGCCAATCGCCGCCGAGAAACGACGAAGCCGCCGCGATGATGCAGAAGGCGAAAGCCAAAGGGCTGAAGGAGCAATCGATCCACCCGGCCGATATCGCGCTCTACCGAACCCTGATGAAGGACGGAGACAAGTGACGCCAATCCCGGTGTTCGCCGCAGCGTCCCCGGCCCAGCCCGCATCGGAGTTCGCGTACTTCCGCCTCCTCCGCGAGCAACTGCCGGAGCCGTTCTTCCAGACGCAGCCGTTCCTGATCTTCCTCGCGGTCGTCGCCGGGGTTTACTGGCTCACGCCACGGCGTTGGAAAGAAATCCGCGTCTGGTGGCTCGTCATCGCGAGCTTCCATTTTTACGCCGCGTGGAGCGCCGAACTGGCGTTCCTCGTCGCCGGGACAACGGTCGCCGATTTTTGCTTGGCCCGGTTGATGGATCGCACCTCGAACCCGCGTGGCCGGCGGGCGATCCTATTCGCCAGCATCGGCATGAATCTCGGCATCCTCGCTTACTTCAAGTACAAGAACTTCTTTCTCGGCTCGCTGAACACGATGCTCGATTCAGCGGGGGTGCCGGGGTCGATCGAGACGCTCAGTATCCTCGTGCCGTTCGGCATTTCGTTTTACACCTTCGAAGCTATCAGCTACGCCGTCGATGTCTACCGCCGCAAGATCCCCGCCGAGCGGAGCCTGCCGCACTTCTTGCTCTTCATCCTGTTTTTTCCGCACTTGGTCGCGGGGCCCATCGTCCGCGCCGGCGACTTCTTGAAACAAACGCGGCGGATCAAGCGCTGGAATTGGCTGCGCGTCCAAGTCGCCGTGCAGTTCTTTTTGATGGGCGTCTTCAAGAAGTTCGCCATCGCCGACCGCATGGCCGCGTTCAGCGACGGACCGCTTCAGAACCCCGGCGAATACAGCACGTCGTCGCTCTGGCTCGCGGCACTGGCTTACACGCTGCGCATCTACGCCGACTTCTCCGGCTACACCGACATGGCCATCGGGCTGGCCCACCTCTTCGGCTATAAGCTGAACAGAAACTTCGACATGCCCTACCTGTCGCCGAATGTCTCGGAGTTCTGGAAGCGCTGGCACATCAGCCTGAGTTCGTGGCTCAGGGACTACGTGTATATTCCGCTGGGTGGGAATCGGGGCGGCGGCTGGGCGACGAATCGCAACCTCATGATCACGATGGCCCTCGGTGGCCTTTGGCACGGGGCGAGTTGGAGCTACGTGCTGTGGGGCGTGATCCACGGGGCGTTGCTGATCGGCCATCGGCAGTTCCGGGCGTGGTGCGAAACGAAGCCGCGGCTGAGCGCGATCTTGGAGTCGCACCCCGGTACGGTGCTCCGCATCGCCGTGACGTTCTTCGCCGTGAGCCTCGCTTGGATCTTCTTCCGCCCGGACATCGCCGGGGCGTGGAGCGTTCTGGAGCGGATGTTCGTCTACAGCCCGGGCAAGCCGCTCGAACTCAACAACCGCAGCTTGTGGTACACGGCGCTCTTCGTGCTGGGGTGCCACGTCACGGTGAAAAAAGGCTGGTGGCAGTGGGTTTGGGATCGCACACCGCCGGTCGCGGTGGGCGTGGGCTATGCCGCCTGCCTGACGCTGGCGATGCTACTGGCGCCGCCGACGGCCAAGACGTTCATCTACTTTACTTTCTGAGAGCCGCGTGGACGTTTCTAACGAACCGAAATCGAGATCGCGCCGGAGACGGGCCGCTTGGGGGGTACTCTCCGGGGCGGTGGTCATCGTGGCCCTCCAACTCGGATTCGGCGCGTACGCGGAGCGGAATCCGAAGCGAAAAGACCCCGCCTACGGGGACAAACTCACGAAGCTGAAAGTGCGGGCGAACGGCGAACCGCTCGTCGTCCAAATCGGCAGTTCGCGGACGCTCTTGGGCTTCCACGCCGGGCAAGTGGAAGCGGAATGCCCCGGTGTGCGGGCCTTCAATTTCGGAACCCCCGCGAGCGGGCCCTTCGCCAATTCGATCTACCTGCGGCGCATGTTGAACGAAGGAATCGTCCCCGATTTGCTACTGGTCGAGCTTTTGCCGCCGGCCTTCGCCGAGTACCCGGACGGCCCGGGCGAGCAAGCGGCGCTGACCGGGGAGCGACTCTCCGAGCGCGAACTCGATTTCGTCATCCGGCACGGTTTTCCGAAGGACAAATCGACGGCCGCGTGGCGCGAATCGGTGTGCAACCCGCTCTATACATTGCGATTCCAACTGCTGGGTCGGGTCGCCCCGAGTTGGCTCCCGTGGAGATTGCGGTTCGACTGGAGCCGCAAAACCGACCCGCACGGGTGGGTCTCTCCCCTGCAAACCTTCGTAACATCGGATCAGCGGACCGAGCGCTCGGCGATGGCCGCCGGGGAGTACCGGGAGAATTTGGCCGCGATGCATCCCGAGGCGAGTCGCCCGTTGGATGCCTTGGCCGAGATGCTGGACTTCTCCCGCGAACGCGGAATTCCGACGCGGTTGATCCTGATGCCGGAGTCGCCGTGGTTTCAAAGCCTGTACCCGACCGGCGTGTACGGCCGATTCCGGAGTACCATTCAAAGGATCGCGCGGGAACGGGATTCCGGCGTGATCGACTCGACCGATTGGCTCGCGGAAGAAGAGTTCTACGACGGCCACCACATGTTCCGCGCCGGGGCCGAGAAGTTCACCCGCCGGTTGACCGACGAAGTGATCCGCCCGCATCTCGAGGGCGGCCCGCGATGATGACCGCGACCGCGATCCGCGTGCGCTCCGTCGATGTGATACTCGCATCCACGTCGGCATCGGCTCCCCCGAGACGCCGGCGCCGCAGCCGGGCGCTCGTCAGCTTCGCGGTGGTGTTCTTCGCCTTGAACGCGTCGTTGGCAGTGCTGTTGGAAGCCGGGCCGGAGCGACTGCGCGACCCCGAATACGGCCTGCGTTTGAAGTCGCTCCGCGAGCGCCGACGGGAACACCCGAATCGAAAACTCACAGTGATCCTCGGCAGTTCGCGCACGGCCATGGGCATCCGCCCCGATGTCTACGAGGCGTCGTTGGCCGAATCGACAACATCGCCAATGTTGTTCAACCTATCGATGAGCGGCGCGGGGCCGATTCTACAGTTGATCGTGCTCGAACGCCTACTCGCCGCGGAGATTCGGCCCGATGCGGTATTGCTCGAATTCTGGCCCCCTCTGCTCCGCGGCGACGGCTTCTACCGCGAACAAAACCGCTTGAACCCCGAGCGCCTGCTGACAGAGGATGAACCGATCCTCGTCGAATTTTTCACCGACACCTCGACCACGTTCGCCAAGCGCGATCGCGGTCGGGCCTTACCGGTCTGGTACCACCGCCGAGCGCTGATGGATCAATATTGGCCGCAGGCGATCCCGTGGCGCGAGCGCGCCGACGGCTCGTGGTCAACCCTCGATGGCTGGGGCTGGCTGGCGGGGCGGAAGACGTACACGGCCGAGCAAGTCGAGAAAGGCTGGCCCCACGTCGCGGGGTTTTACGCTCCGCTGTTTCAATCGTATTCGATCGATCCCCTCGCGGACCGGGCCTATCGCAAGACATTGACCCGCTGCCGGGAACTCGGGATCGCGGTCCGGTTGATCGCGCTGCCGGAGTCGGGCCGATTCCGGTCGATGATGACGCCGGAGTCCGTCCGATTGGGGAACGAGTATCGCACGCGCATCGAATCCGAATGCGGCGTGACGACCATCGATGGCCGGGCTTGGGCCGACGATACCGCACTGCCCGACGGCTACCACTTGACCCAAGACGGCGCAAGTGCCTTCACGCGTTCACTCGCTGTGCATTTGGGGAAATGACCATGGGCGTACCATCGCGGAGAAAGCGGGCCCGCGCGGCGGTTTGGCTCGGCCTCCTCGCCTTCGTATCCGGCACGGTGCTCTTGAATATCTTGCTCGACACGACGCGCGTGCGATACCTCGATCCCGAGTTCGGCTGGCACGCGCGGCACACCCAGTGGCGGACATCGCGCGAACCGGAACGCGAATTGGGAATCGTTCTAGGAACATCCCGGGCGCACGTGGGCTTCAACCCGGACGAACTCGGGTTGGACGGCCCGGATCTGCCCCTCGTGGCCAACTTCGCACAAACGGCCAGCGTGCCGGTCTATTCGCTCTTGAACCTCCGGCGACTGCTCGACCTCGGGATTCGCCCGGCCTTCGTGCTCTTCGAGATCATGCCGCTGGCGCTCGCGAACGACGGAGCCGCGGAAGACTTGGTTCCGCCGCACCGGATGGGCTACCGGGATAGCATCGCGCTGCGCGACTACGGAGAATCGCCGACGGCGTGGCTCCACACCCGGGTCGCGCCGTGGTCGTCGTACCGCATCAACATCCTCGCCCACCAATTCCCCGATCTGCTCGCGGACGGATGGAATCCATCTTGGTATTGGACGCGCCCCAACGCCGCCGGATGGATGCCGATCAACCCCGAAGGCATCACACCGGAGCGCCGCGCGCAGTACACGGCCATCGCACAAACTAGCTACGCCGATTCGTTCCGAGACTTCCGCATCGCGCCGCGGATGGACAAGGCGAACCGGGAATTGCTGAGCCTCTGCCAGGATCGCGGCATCCCCTGCCACGGCTTCCGAATGCCCGAAAGCCCCCGCTTCCGCAGCTGGTATGCACCTTCCGCCAACGCCGCGTTGGCGGCATATCTGGCCGAACTCCGGCGCGACTTCGACTTCGAATGCTTCGATTGCGCGGCTTGGTCGGACGAGATCGATTTCCTCGACGGGCACCATCTGCTCGTGCCGGGCGCGGCGAAATTCAGCAAACGGTTCGGCTCCGATTGTTTGAAGCCGTGGCTCGGGGAACTAAAACGGTTGCAAGCCGAATCCCCGAAGAGCCTCCCATGAAGATCCCCCGCGTCCAGCCGATCCGACAGATTACTCAGCAGCCGTTCGTCGCCGATGTCTACTCCGAGTGCCGACGGGCGTGGAAAGATTCCAAACTCGCCGCGCGGATCAAACCCGGCATGAGCATCGCCGTCGGTTGCGGCAGCCGGGGAATCAAGAACCACGGCACCCTAGCGAAGGCGACCGTCGATGCCTTGCTCGACCTCGGGGCCAAACCGTTCGTCGTTGCGGCAATGGGATCCCACGGCGGTGCCACACCCGAAGGCCAACGGAACTTGCTAACGCATTTTCGAATCGACGAGGCCCACCTCGGCGTACCGGTGAAGACCGACATGGACGCCGTGGCCGTCGGCACCAACAGTTGGGGCGAACCGGTGTGGCACGACAAAAACGCCCTCGCCGCCGACGGCGTTGTCACGGTCGCGCGGATCAAACCGCACACCGACTTTCGCGGCGATTTCGAAAGCGGCATCCTCAAGATGCTGGTCATCGGTTTGGGCAAGCGCCACGGCGCCGACCAGCACCACCGCTGGGGGATGCGCGGCCTCCGCGACATGATGCCCGAGACGGCCAAGGTTCTTGTGGAGAAGACCAAGTTCCTCGGCGGCTTGGCGATTCTGGAGAATGCGAAGGAGCAGACGGCTCGTTTGGAAGTCGTGGATCGCGAGGATCTCTTTACGCGCGAGCCGGTGCTACTGAAAGAAGCCTTCGGACTGCTCGGGCGAATTCCCTTCAACCAACTCGACGTGCTCATCATCGGCGAGTGCGGCAAAAACTACAGCGGTGCCGGCATCGACCCGAACGTGGTCGGGCGGTTGCTTATTGAAGGGCACCCGCACCTCGAGACGAACAAGCCGCAGATCACGCGCATCGGCTGCTTGGACATTTCCCCGGACAGCGACGGCAACGGCACCGGCATCGGCATCGCCGACTTGACCACGACCCGGGCGCTCAAAGCGATCTGGAGCCGGCCGTTCGAAATGAACAACCTCACGGCCCGATTCCTGTGGCGCAGCAAGCTCCCGTTCAGCTTCGGTACCGACCGCGAGTGCATCGAGGCGTGCGTCGACACTTGCTGGAATCCGATCTTCGACAAGATCCGCTTCGCGGTGATCCCCAACACGCTCGAAGTCGCCGAGATGTGGGTGAGCGCCCCGCTCATCGAGGACGCCAAGGCCATCGCGGGGTTGGCAGTCGTCGGGGACTCGCGGGAACTGCCGTTCGACGATCGGGGCGGATTCCAACAGGAATTGCTGTTCCCCGAGTGCGTCCGGGCATTGCGAGGCAAACCAGAAAGCGGCCATTGAGCCTGCCCCGCAATGCCCCTGTTCACACAACCCTCACACCCGACTTCTAAACTATTCTTAGCCTCGAACCACGTGCGCCGACCGCCATGTTTATCCGTTTGTTCCTCACGTACTTGATCCTCGTCGTATTGGCGGTGGCGGCGGTCGGTGCGCTCATTCTCCAGCGCTCGGATGGATCGGATCTTTTCTTCGAACTCGCCAAACAGGTCATCGTGGCCGTGGCGATCATCGCCATCGTCGCGGTGGCTCCGGCTTATGTCCTCGCCCGGCGTTTTACCCGGCCGCTCGACGAACTCACCAAGGGCGCCCGCCGGTTGGCCGCCGGCGAGTTCGACCACAAAATCCATGTCTCGGGTAGCCGGGAGTTGTCGAGCGTGGCCCGCATGTTCAACAGCATGACGGACCACCTCGCGGAAACCTTCAAGCAACTCGAACAGGACCGCGAGCAACTCCGCACGATCTTGTCCGGCATGGTCGAAGGTGTCGTTGCCATCGACAACGAGCAAGTCGTACTCTTCGCCAACGACCGGGCCGAGGAACTCCTCGAGTTCGATCCGGGAAAAGCCGTCGGCCGGAAACTCTGGGAACTGACCCGGCAGCGCGCCGTGCGCGAACTCGTCGAACGGGCGCTGTCCGGCGAAGGGCCCCACCGCGAAGAACTCGATTGGAAAGGCCCTGCCGTCAAGAGCCTCGTCGTGTACGTCTCGCGATTGCCGGGGCCGAATTCCCCCGGCGCCGTGATGGTGCTGCAAGACACGACCGATATCCGCCGGCTGGAGCGACTGCGGCAAGATTTCGTGGCCAACGTCTCCCATGAACTCAAGACGCCGCTGGCAAATATCAAATCGAGCGTGGAAGTGCTGATGGACGGCGCGGTCGAAGACCCGAACGTCCGCGGCATGTTTTTGGAACAAATCGCCGACCAAGCCGACCG
>JBBRUN010000013.1:0-24871 GCA_038247765.1 Gemmatales bacterium
TACGGCGTGTTGGCGAGTTCGAACGAACCGAAAGAGTACCCGCTGATCGGCGAAGTCGAGCGGACGCCGGAGTTCGAGAAATTCGAAGCCGATTTGAAGCGGCTCGAAGACGCCGTCGCGGCGGGCCGTGCCAAGATGGTCGGGACTCGGCAGACACTGGTGAGTTCCATCGCCGGCGGAGCCTTCCAAGTGCCGAAGCCGGAGCGGTTGCTGAATCGGGCCGATATCAACGCCCTCACCGATCTGCAGAAGCGGGTCGATCAGTTCAAGGCGAAGTCGCCGTTCGCCCCACCGCGGGCGATGGTGCTGAACGACAACCCGCAGCCGATGGAACCGGTGATTTTCTTGCGCGGCAACCCCAACAACCGTGGCTCGAAAGTACCCCGGCAGATGCCCGAAATCGTGGCGGGGGCGGCGCGGAAGCCGTTCGCCGAGGGGAGCGGCCGGCTCGAACTCGCGCAGGCCATCGCCGGCGACACGAACCCGTTGACGGCCCGCGTGATCGTCAACCGCGTCTGGGGCTGGCACTTCGGCCAAGGCTTGGTGCGCACCCCGTCCGACTTCGGCGTTCGCAGCGACCCGCCGACGCATCCGGAGTTGCTCGATTGGCTGACGAAGCGGTTCATCGAAGACGGCTGGAGCTTGAAGAAACTGCACAAGCGAATCTTGCTGAGCGCGACCTACCAGCAAGCGAGTCTGACTCCGGCCGCGGGTTTCCAAGCCGACCCGGAGAACCGCTGGCTGGCGCACCAGAATCGCCGCCGGCTCGACTTCGAAGGCATGCGCGATTCGCTGCTCGTGGCGTCGGGGCAGCTCGATCCGAAGCTATACGGGCGTTCGCTGGATCTCTTCGCCCAGCCCTTCACGAAGCGCCGCTCGGTCTACGCCAGCATCGACCGGCAGAATCTTCCCGGCACCTTCCGGGCCTTCGATCTCGCCAGCCCGGAGCAGCACACGGCCCAGCGATTCCAGACGACGGTGCCGCAGCAGGCGCTCTACCTGATGAACAACACCTTCGTGGCCGAACGGGCCAGGGCTGTGGTGGCCCGCGAAGAAGTGGCGAAAGTCCCCGACTCCACGGCGAAAGCGACGGCGATCTACCGCGCGATCCTCAGCCGCAATCCGACAACGGACGAAGCGACACTCGCGGTGGCCTTCGTGCAGGAAGCGGGCAAGGTGAAACCGACCGGAAACCAACTGGCGGCGTGGGAGCAGTTCGCGCAGGTGCTGCTGCTCAGCAACGAATTCCTCTTTGTGGATTGACCGCCATGACGACGATGCCGCCGATCCGCCGCGTATTCAGAGGGCTCGAAGGTCCTTTCGTGGCTCCGTTCGAGGACGGCGACGTGATGGATCAGCCGACATTCCACAAACTTTACGAAGCCGCGCCGCAACATTTCCGCGCCGAACTCATCGGGGGGGTCGTTCACTTGCCATCACCTGTCGGCATGCGTCACGGAAAGCCCCATTCGATCCTTGGGGCGTGGCTCGCATTCTATTCGGCCGAATCCGTCGGCACGGAAGCGTTCATCGACATCACGGCGATCATCGGCGGCGATAGCGAACCTCAGCCGGATGTATCACTCATCATCAGTCCGGAAGCCGGTGGACAAACGAAGGTGTCTGAAGACGATTACTTGACAGGATCCCCGGAGTTGGCGGTCGAGATCTCGCATACGACAACACTGGTTGACCTCCACGCGAAAAAACAGATGTACGAGAAGTACGGTGTTCGAGAATATATCGTCGTCGAAACGAAACGGCGGGCGATCCACTGGTTCATCCGACGTGACAGCAAATTCGTCGCAATCAAACCGGGTGCCGATGGCCTGTTCAAATCTCGCGTCTTCCCCGGCCTATGGCTCGAACCAGGAGCCGTCTTTGAGCAATCTGCCAAAAAGCTTCTCTCGGTTCTAGAAGCCGGACTCGCCACCCCCGAGCACGCCAAATTCGCCGCCAAGCTCCAAACCAAACTCGCCAAGCGAAAATCCTGACCCGAGGTTCCCATGTTCCCAGTCTCCCGCCGCGAAATGCTCGGCCGTGCCGGTGTCGGCATGGGGATGCTCGGCCTCCAAGCCCTCCTCGGCGACTCGGGTTTGCTCGCCGCCGAAGCGAAAACCGACTCGACCAATCCGCTGGCCCCGAAGGCCCCGCACTTCGCCCCGAAGGCCAAGCGCGTCATCCACCTCTTCGCCAACGGCGGGCCGAGCCAAGTCGATACCTTCGATCCCAAACCGGAACTCACCAAGTACGCTGGCAAGGCGATCCCGCTGAAGCTCGCCACCGAGCGCAAGACCGGCGCGGCCTTCCCCAGCCCGTTCAAGTTCCAGAAGTACGGCAAGTCCGGCATCGAAGTCTCCGAGATCTTCGCCAAGACCGCCGCGCACATCGACGATATCTGCGTCATCCGTTCGATGCACGCCGACGTACCCAATCACGAGCCGTCGTTCCTGCTCATGAACACCGGCGAATCCCGGCTCGTCCGCCCGAGCATGGGCTCGTGGGTCACCTACGGCCTCGGCACCGAGAACCAAAACCTCCCAGCGTACGTGTCGATGTGCCCCGGCGGCATGCCCCTGCTCGAGTCGCAGAACTGGCAATCGGCCTTTCTGCCGGGCATCTTCCAAGGCAGCTACGTCGATACGCGCAGCACCGACCCGGAAAAGCTGATCGAGAACATCCGCAACAAGATCGCCCCGGACGGCGCCCAGCGCAAGCAACTCGATCTGTTGATGAAGCTGAATCGCCAGCATCAATCGAGTCGCGATGCCGACCCGCAGCTCGAAGCCCGGATCCAATCGTTCGAACTCGCCTACCGGATGCAGAGTGAGGCGACCGACGCCTTCGACGTGAGCAAGGAAACCAAGCAGACTCTCGAAGCCTACGGCCCCGGCGAACAAGCCCGCTCGATTCTCTTGGCCCGCCGACTGGTCGAACGCGGAGTCCGCTTCGTGCAGGTGTCGCACGCCCCTGTGCAACCGTGGGATAGCCACGACGATTTGGAGAAGGAACACCGCCGGCTCGCCGGGCAGATCGATCAACCGATTGCGGCGCTCATCGCCGACCTCAAACGGCTCGGACTATTCGACAGCACTCTCATCATCTGGGGCGGCGAATTCGGCCGGACGCCCGTCGTCGAAATGCCGACCCCCGGCAGCAACGCCGGGAAGATCAACGGCCGCGATCACAACCATTGGGGCTTCACCGTCTGGATGGCCGGCGGCGGCGTGAAAGGCGGCATGACCTACGGCGCCACCGACGAATTCGGCTTCCGCGCCGAAGAGAACAAGGTGCACGTCCACGACCTGCACGCCACGATCCTGCACCTGCTCGGCTTCGACCACGAGAAGTTCACCTACCGCTACGCCGGCCGCGATTTCCGCTTGACCGATGTCCACGGCAAAGTGGTGAAGGCGATCTTGGCTTGACCTCTCCGAGTGGAATAATTTGAAGCTTGTGTGAAATCGCGTGGGATTTCGTGCGGCGCCGGAAACGCGCTCTACTTTGTTAACGTCGGGCCGATGGGCGACCGAACCCCGACACATTTACGCCTGCCGCTTCCGCGCGATGTCTCGTGGAAGCTGCGGGCGTTACTCATTTCACACTCGACTCACTCCACCGTGACGCTTTTCGCCAGGTTCCGCGGTTTGTCCACATCGCAGCCGCGCAGCACGGCGACTTCGTAGGCGAACAATTGCAGCGGGATGCTGCAGACGATCGGCTGCAAATAATCCGGCACGTCGGGCACCGTGATCACGTCGTCGGCGATGGCCGCGACGTCGCGGTCCCCTTCGCTGCAGACGGCGATCACCGGGCCACCGCGGGCTTTGATCTCCTGCATGTTCGACATGACCTTGTCGAAGACGTTGCCGCGCGGCACCAAAAATACGCTCGGCGTGTCGGCATCGACCAGCGCGATCGGGCCGTGTTTCATCTCGGCGGCGGGGTAGCCCTCGGCGTGGATGTAGCTGATTTCCTTGAGCTTCAGCGCCCCCTCGAGCGCCGTCGGGTAGAGGTACTGCCGGCCGAGGTAGAGGCAGTTGTGCATGTCGCCGTAACGGTTGGCGATCTCCTTCACCTTGTCGTGGCATTCGAGCGTCTTGCGGACGATGTCGGGCAGCGCCCGGAGTTCTTCGATGATCTTCCGGCCCTGCGGCGCCGAGAGGTGGCGCATGCGACCGTAAAAGAGCGCGAGCATCGCTAGCACCGTCGCTTGGCTCGTGAACGCTTTCGTGCTGGCGACGCCGATCTCCGGCCCGGCGTGCAGGTAGACGCCGCCATCCGCTTCGCGGGCGATGCTGCTACCGACGACGTTGCAGATCGCCAACGTCGGGTGGCCCATCCGCTTCGCTTCCTTGAGCGCGGCCAGCGTGTCGGCGGTCTCCCCGGATTGCGTCAAGCAGAGGACGATGGTCTTCTGATCCATTGGCGGATTGCGGTAGCGCAGCTCGCTGGCGTACTCCACTTCCACCGGCATGCGGGCCAGTTCTTCGAACAGGTACTCGCCGACCAGCCCCGCGTGGTAGCTGGTGCCGCAGGCAGTCATAATGATGCGCTCAGTGCTGCGGAGTTGCTGCGGGGTGAGGTTCAAGCCGCCGAAGTGGGCCGTGGCGCTGTCGTCGTCGAGCCGGCCGCGCATGGCGTTGGCGATGGTTTCGGGTTGCTCGTAGATCTCCTTCAGCATGAAGTGTTCGAAGGTCCCCTTCTCGGCTTCGAAGTCACCGAGGTAGTGCTTGATGTCTTCCACGGGGACATCGACGGTGTCGAAGTCCATGTTGCGGATGACCCAGCTTTCGCCGTCGAGCTGGCAGATCTGCCGGTCGTTGAGATAGACGACTTTATCGGCGTACCCCGAGAGCGCGTTGGCGTCCGAGGCCAGATAATTCCCGTCGGCGCCCAAGCCGATGACGAGCGGACTGCCGAGGCGGGCGCCGACGAGCACGCCCGGTTCCTGCTGGCACATCACGGCGAGGCCGTAGGTGCCTTTCACGAGTTCGACCGTCGCCCGCACCGCTTGCAGCAAGTCGCCTTGGTAGAAGTGTTGGATCAAATGCGCGAGCACTTCGGTGTCGGTCTCGGAGACGAACGTGACCCCGTCGGCCTGCAATTGGTGCTTCAGCGTCCGGTAGTTCTCGATGACGCCGTTGTGCACGACGGCGATCCGTCCGCAGGTGCTGATGTGCGGGTGGGCGTTGGTGTCGGTGGCGCCGCCGTGGGTCGCCCAGCGCGTGTGGCTGATGCCGTAAGTGCCCGGCGCCGGGTGGGTCGTCAGCGCCTTGGCGAGTTCGGCGATCCGCCCGGCCTTCTTGCGCAGGTGAAGGTGACCGCCGTTGCCGGTGATCAACCCGGCGCTGTCGTAGCCGCGGTATTCGAGCCGGCGCAGGCCGTCGACGAGGATGGGGGAGGCTTCGCGCTGACCGGTAAAACCGATGATGCCGCACATAGAGGATTATCCGTTCTCGGAGGCCAGTTGGAATTCGTCGACGGGGGTGCCACGCGGAGAGCGATCTACACCGGACTGGAAACTTCCGCGATCGCCGCGAATCCGGAGCTTTCATAGAGTCCCCGCAGCGATTCCTTGCACGTCAGCATCACGTACGGCGCCTTGTGCAAGTACGCTTGCCCGAGCGCCGCCTTCACGATCTTCCCGGCGATCCCTTGCCCGCGGGAATCGGGCCGGACGACGACGTAGTCGATCTGCCAGTTGACGGGGGCGCTCACGAGCAGGAAGCCGTCGGCGTCGCCATCGCTGTCGCGGTGGAGGCAGACGAATCGCACCGAAGGCCAGATGGCTAGGAATTTGGAACGCGTGCGGAATTGCGTATCCAGCAATTCCCAAAGTGTCTTGCAGGCCGCTTCGTCCGCGAGGAACTCGGAGACGGTGAGGAACTCGACCCCGGCGGACAACGGCCCCGCCGGAGTCGGCTTGTGGAAGTAGTGCAGTTCCGCGTCAGGCGCCATGCTGGTTTCACTCCGTGGTCATCGATAAGCCGCCGACCCGGGCATACGCTGGGGCGAACGGCGGAACTTCGCCCCCGGTCGCCTTCCCGAGCAGGCCGTATTTCTTCATCTTTTTATACAGGGTCACGCGGCTGACGCCGAGGAGTTCCGCGGCCCGCGTCCGGCTGAACGAGACCCGCTCCAGAGCCCGCAAGATCGCGGCGCGTTCGGTCGTTTCCCGATTGTGCGCCAGCGAACCGTTCGGCCCCGGCCCGGCCACGGGGAGAGGCGTCGTGGCTTCCGACCGCAGAGTATGGACGATCGGCGGCAGGTGCTGCAACCGCAACTCGTCGCCGGTGCAACTGAGCACCGACTGTTGCACGACGTTGTCGAGCTGGCGGATGTTGCCCGGCCACGGGAAGACTTCGAGCGCCCGCATCGCCTCGGGATGCACGCCGCCGATGCGCTTGGCAAAGCGGGCGTTGTACCGGGCGACCAAACCGCGCACGAGCGGCGAAATATCTTGCGTGCGTTCGCGGAGGGCGGGCAAGCGGATGGCGAGCACGTTCAACCTGTAGAACAGGTCGTTGCGGAAGGTGCCCCGGCCGGCGCACTCGGCCAACGGCCAGTTCGTCGCGGCGACGAGGCGGGCCTCGCAGCGCTTCGATTCATTGCCACCGACCGGTTCGTAGTCGCCGGTTTCGATGACCCGGAGCAGGGCCGCTTGCTGGTCGAGCGCCAAGCTGTCGATCTCGTCGAGCATCAGCGTGCCGGGGCCGGCCGCTTCGATCTTGCCGACCTTCGCCGCGTCCGCACCCGGAGCGTGGCCGAAGAGTTCCCCGGCAATGAGGCTCCCCGGGTGGGATCCGCAGGAGACGGATAAGAAACGATTCGGTGCCCGCCGCGAACTGTCGTGGATCAACTTCGCCAAGTGCGTCTTGCCGGTGCCGGTCTCGCCTTCGATCAACACCGTGACATCGTGAGTCGCGGCGAGCTCGATTTGCTCGGCGAGCGGGAGCAGCGACGGCGTCAGCGGGAGCAAGCGACCCCGGATGCGCTGGGCCAGATTCTCGGTCTGCCAGTCCGGGAAGGGGATCCCCGGCACGACGGCGCGGCGGATCCAACCGTTGAACTCGCGGAGGTGCCCCGGCCAGACGAAGGTCGCATCGAGGAACGGCGCGAGCGCCTCGAGCCGGCGCGATGGCGCGATCTGCTCGCCGGACAGGATGGCCAACCGCGGCGGCAGCTGCTGCAAGTGCAGTTCGCGTACGGCGGCGTCGATTCGCTCCGCGTCCTCGGCCGCAGACGCGAGGAATAGCAAGACGCCGTCGGTGTCCCCGCGGACGAAATTCGGGATGTCCTCGAAGCGCGCCGAGGGGGCGGTCAGGAGGAAGCTCTTGTGAATATGGGTCTGCACCAATTGCGCGAATCGGGCATCCGACCCGACGAGCAACATCCTGCGTGTGAACTGCATTCGATCAACTCCCAGCGCGGCGAAGCGCATCCGAAACGGACTCGGGTCTGGGACGGGTGCCGAGAATATCGCCGGGAGGGGGAGCCGGTGCCGGATTGTCGGGCGGTGTTAATCGCCCTTACGACATCTGTAATGTAATGAATACAAGTGGGTCGTGCAAATCGGAATCGCCGTTTTCGTCAATTCTCCCGCGACCCGCACATCTTATGCGAAGGTCAAGTTGAAATGGACGACTTTAAGGAATACCGCGCACGATGGGGGGGCCGATGTATTGTGTCAGCCGAACGGGGAGTTTCTGCCAGAGGCGAATCATCCGCTCGTAGCGCGGATTGTCGGGCCGCATCGCACCGATTTCTCCGGAAAATGAGGCGTATTGCCACGTCGCCGGCACCGCCTCGGCACCCCATTGCTTCTTGAAATTGAATGTGGGACCGCCGACTGTCGAACGGCCGAAATCGAATATCGTCTGACCGCGCTCGACGGCCCGATCCAACAAATGGCGATACATTAACATATTCACGCATGTATTATTGTATTCCCTCAACGACGACGCCGTGGGCACTTCGGTCCAATTGCGGCCGTGCAATAATAATGCGCACGCGATCGGTTTTTCACCGGCCCAGACGACGTTGAATTCCGCGTCGTCGGGGAATGTTTTCAGAATGGCCCGGAACAAACCCCGGCCGTAAACCGGCGTGCCGAGGTCGCGCATATTCTCGCTGAGCACCGCGTAGAAAGGCTCCAAATATTCCGCCCCGCCCCACGTGGTGGTGAAGCCGTTCTTCTCGCCTTTGCGGACTTGGTTGCGGACCTTCGAATCGAATCGCTTCCAGAGGTGTTCTTTCGATTCCGGCAGCGCCATCCGCATATGGACTTTACTGGCCATGGCCCCATCGAGGGCCGCGTGGTCCAAGGGCGATTCGTGGCGCAGTTCCAAGTGGCTCGCGTCGAGTTCATCGGCCAGCGCTACGGCCCGGTCGATCAACAGCGATTGCACATCGGGCGATTCCGCGATCACGCCGTTACTGTTGAGGTAGGGCAAACTCACCAAGAATCGGCCGAACAGCATCGTGTTCACGAACGCCAGCGGCAGGAATCCGCAGGTCTCGCCGTGCATCCGGGCTTCGACGGCGAAGACTTCTTGCTTCAAACCGTCGTGCAGTACCTTCAGCCACGCGGGGTGCCGACTCAGCGGGGCTGCGTCGCCTTTCATGGCGAAGTCGGCCAGCGCGGGCAGTCTCGGGGCGAGGCGCGCGTACGGGTGGACCCAAACGGTCACGGCGGGCAATTCGGACGAAGTCATGGGTCGAATCATCGGTGCCGGACTCGCGCGAGCAATTCGTCGTAGGTCTCCGCCATCCGGACCATCCGTCGGCCGAAGTCGTAGCGGGCCACTATCGCGGCGCGACCCGACTCCGCGTACCGACAGCGTAGTTCGGAATCGTTGAGCAGGCGGAAGATTCCTTCGGTGAGGGCGGAACCATCCCCCGCTGGAACAAGCCACCCGGCGACGCCGTGTTCGATCAATTTCGGAATGCCGGCGATCCGCGTGGCGACGCAGGGAACGCCGAGCGCCATCGCTTCCAGCAATACGTTCGGCAACCCCTCGCGGATGCTGCTGAGCGCTAACAAATCCATCGCTTCAAAATAGCCCTGCACATCCGACTGCCAGCCCGTCAGATCGACGGAGTTGCGCAGATTCAGCTCGGCGCGCAGAGCTTCGAGCCGGGGGCGATCGTCCCCTTCGCCGACGATGGCGAGCCGCACCGGCAGACCCCGGCTGCGCAGGGCTTTCACGGATCGAATCAGCAGTTCGAAGCCTTTCTCCGGGGACAGCCGGCCGACGGCCCCGATCAACAATTCTTCCGGCGGTAGGCCGAGCGAGGCCTTCGCTTCGGCGATGGTGCGCGTCCGCGCGTATTCTGCGGTGTCGATTCCATTTTCGAGCAGGATGCATTTGCTCCGGGCGACGCCGCATTTGCGGGCCGCGTCGTACAGGTCTTCCGAGACGCAGAAGACGCGCTCGTAGCGCGGCAGGCAGAGCCGGTCGATGCGGTAGTACAGCGGCGTCCGGGTTGTTCGCTTCACCCAACCGTGCAGTGTCGTGACCAGCCGCATCGGCCGGAATCGGTTCAGCAGGAGTCCGAGCGCATTCGTCTTGTAATCGTGCCCGTGCCAGATGGCGACGTTCTCGTCGCGGCAGACCTTCAACAACTTCGGCACCACGCGCCAATCGGCCGCCCCGCGATCGGGGATGGTGATCAGCGGCGCTCCGTACTTCGCGGCTTTGCCTTCGATGTCGGCGTAGCCTCGGTCGCCCGGTGGCGTCAGGTAGCCGCACAACATCCGGTAGCCGAGGGGTCCGAGGAACCGCGGCGAGTTCAAGATCGTCTTGTCCGGCCCGCCGCCGGAACCGGTGACGACGCGGGCATCGAAGACGACCGGCATCGGGCGGGGAAGTCGTAGGGTCACGCCGGCACCCGCTGCCGGGTGGCCGTGAGAATCGCCTGCATCATCGGTTGCAAACAGCGATCCCAGTGATGGTGGACTTCGACGAACCGCCGGGCCGCGAGACCGAGTTCGAGCTGGCGCGCCGTGTCGGTGAACAACTCGCACACGGCCGAGACCCATTCGCCTTCGGTCGTCGGCGACAGCAGATGTTCCCCCGGCACGGCCTTCAACGCCCGGATCGCGGCGGGGGCGGCGAGTGTCGGCTTCCCCAACGCCATCGCTTCCAGCACCTTGTTTTGCAGGCCCCGGGCGATGCGGATGGGGCACACGGCGAGCGCCGCCCGCGCCACGTACGGTCGTACATCGGGCACCGGACCGACGACTTTCACTCCAGCGAGGGAGCCGAGGCGAAGCACGGCCGTCGTCGGCTTGCGACCGATGATCCAGAACTCGGCCTGCGGAAGCCGCTGCCGGATCGCCGGCCAGATGTCGTTGGCGAACCAGATCGCCCCGTCGATATTGGGGACGTAATCGAGCGCGCCGACGAAGGCGCAGGCCTGTACCGTTTGCACTTCCGGCTGCGGTTGGAAATAGTCGAGGTCGACGCCGTTGGTGGCGACGGTCCCCGCGCCGGGGCGGGTGAAGCCGTCGAAGACGTCGCACTCGGCCGGGCTGACGATGGTCGTCGCCGTCGCCCACTCGGCGATCCATTGCTCGAGCCGGCGGACACGGTGGCCTTCCAGTGTGTAAAGCCAGTGCTTCGGCCCGCTCGCGGCGTCGGCATAGTCGAACCATTTCTGCGAATCGACATCGACGAGATCGACGAACCTCGGTTGGCCCGGCAATCCGTGGCGGGCAAGGTACGGGGCCAAACTCGACGCCGAGACGAGGGAGGCGTCCCAAGATTGAATCGCCGACAAGCGCCGGATGGTGGCGTCGAGAGCCGGTTCGGCGAAGAGGCCTTCCGACAGACTACCGCCGGTCAGCAAACTGCGACCGGCGCGCAGCCAGCGTCGTTTCCCCGAGGCCGGGACGATTTCGAGCGTGTCGCACAAGCCCCGCAGCTTCTGCGCAGAGTCCTCGCTCACCGGTTCGTCGGCGAGGCTCACGAGGGTAACGCGGGCGATATTCGCCAACTCGCGGAGCACGTGGAAATTGCGGATGCGGTCGCCTTTGTCGGGCGGGTGCGGCAGCCGGTGCGTGAGGTAGAGCACGCGCGGTTTTTCGGCCATCACGAAGGGACCGGCAGATAGCGGCTCGAATCTTGGCGCTCGAGGCGCTTCGGCTTGGCAACCGCCAAGAACTGCGACCGGACGGCATCGGGCGACGGCAAGAAAAACAGCCGCCGCAGCCACTTCGGCCCGACGCCGGCGGCTTTGAACAGCGTGGCGACGCAGATTCGCAGGTCGAACCCGAGGCTCTGATTCGCGATGTAGTAGAGGTCGTAGTAAACCTTGTGGCGGACGCTGAGGATGTCCGAATCGGCGGGCAACTGCAACTGGGCCAAGCCGGTGATGCCGGGGCGGGCGACCATGCGGACGTCGTAGCCCGGCACCTCGTCGCAGAGGCCCTTGGAGGCGATGACCTCGGGCCGCTCGGGACGCGGCCCGACGAGGCTCATCTCGCCGCGGAGGACGTTGAACAACTGCGGGAGTTCGTCGAGGTGCGTCCGCCGGAGGAATTTGCCCATGCCGAAGATGCGCCGATCGCCGATCGGCGACCATTTGGGCCCGTCGGTTTCTTCTTCGACGCGGTGGTGCATCGAACGGATTTTGATGATCCGGTACGGCAGTCCGCTGCGGCCGGTGCGCGTTTGCACATATAAGCCCGGTCCGCGCGACGAAATCTTCACCAGCAGCCAGCCGAGCACAATGAACGGCAGAATCGGGATCAACAACACGACCGCGGCGGCGAAATCGAGCGACGGCTTCGCCAGCGCGTAAAAGTGGCCGTCGCGGTTGGGCAGTTGGAACCGAGTTCGGGCACTGACGCGGTCGGCTTCTTTCCAAAAGTCGGAAGCCGGAGTCGCGCGGGGCTCGGTTTTCGTCGTTGTCGCCATAGACTCGCAGTTCGAGTGAATCACGGTCGGATCTTCACGAGGGCCACTTTCACCGCATCGAGGAACGCCGGCAGGAAACTCGCGGCTTCGGCCGGCTCCGCGTTCACCGGTACCGCTCGCTGGAGGTAAATCTTGTAAATCCGGCTTTGCCCCGAGAAAGTCAACCGCGGTTGTTCCGGCGATTGCCAATCGCCGTTCGTTCCCCAGCCCCAGTAGACATCGAGCGCGGCCTTGGTCGGTTGATCCCGTTCGAAACGGGCGTTCCACAGCGGGCCATGTGTCTTCGTCAACCACGTTTGATTCGGCCCCTTTTGTTCAAAACCGGTGCCGGCGTAGCAAGTTTTGGGGTCGTGAGCGCCCAAGCCGCCGGGGGAACCGTAGAGCACCATCACCGAGTACGCCTCGTTGCCGTTGCGATAAGTACGGGAAAGATACGCCTCCGCCTCCGCGACTCTCATGGCCTTCGGGTTGATTTCGTTGTCGGCCCCGAGCCACGCGCCGAGTTGCATCGGGATGTCGGCCAAGCGCTCCGAGGCGATGTCGGCCGGCTCGGACTCCGCCGGGCCGGGGCGAAGGACATTCCACGCGCCAACGCCTGCGAACAAGGCGAGGAGCGCGGCGATGGTGAGTTTGCTGGACATGATCACGCCGGCAATTGCTTGACGTAGTTGTAGCCGTAGGCTTGGATGTCCGGCTTGATGCCGTTCACCACCGCGCCCAGCAGCGGGATGTTGAGGTGCACCATCCGATCCGACGCATCTTGCACCTTGGGCAGTTGGCTGACGTCTTGGAGGATGCTGAAGACGACGCCATCGACGTGTTGGGCCACGAGCAGCGTGTCGGCCACCGGCAGGATCGGGCAACTATCGACGACGATGATATCGAACTGGCCGCGGAGGCGGTTGAACATCGCTTCGAGCGGGTGCCCTTGGGCCAAGGCCGCGATCACGCGGTGGTTGCACTGCCCGGCCGGGATGATCCACAGGTTCGGCACGCTCGTCGGTTGCACCGCGTCGGCGATGTCGATCTCTTGGAGCAAGATTTCGGAACAACCCGGCGCGACGGGGATGTCGAACAATTTCTGCATGCTCGGGTTGCGGAGATCGCAATCGAGGATCAGCGTGCGCAGGCCTGCGGTGGCCATGCTGGTGGCCAGTTGGCTGGAGAGCGAGGTTTTGCCTTCCCCCTGCATGGCGCTGGTCACGAGGATGATCTGCATTTGCTGGGTCTTGGCGGTGTGTAGCAACATCGTGCGCGTGCTGTTGACCGACTCGTTCAAGATGAACCGCCAGTTCTGGTTTTGGCTGGCTTCGCCGTTGCGGAGGCTCGCCCGGCTCGGGAAGGCGGGGATCGTGCCGATGACGCGCATCCCGAGTTCGGTGACGACCTGATCGACGCCGTCGACCCGGCGGTTACGCCACTCGATGTACGAGATGATGAGCAAGATGCCGAGCATGGCGACGCAGGCCCCGCCGGTGGCCATCACCATCTTCTGCTTGAGGTTGTAATTCTCGGCGATGACGGCGTCTTCTTGGATGGTGACCCGAGGGTTGTCGTTCTTGAGGATGCCTTGGATTTCGTCGAGACGGTTGGAGTAGCGATTGCGGATGTCGATCGTCGGTGTGAGTTCGGTGCTGCTGATTTGTTTTTCGAGTTCGAATTCGCCGAGGTCGCGGAGATCTTTTTCGGCCTGAGACTTTTTGGCCTTGAGGGTGGTCAACTGCGCGCGGACGGTCTCGATCGAGTTCACCTTCTGTTTCTTCGACCTATTGAGTTCGACGCGGCGCTCGGCCTGGGCGACTTTGATGATTTGCGGGCGGATCGCATTCCGCTCGGCGTCCGAAAGCGACTTCAATTTGCCGAGTTCGATTTCTTTTTCGGCCAGCACCGGGTTGCCCGGTTGGAGCGACTTGTTCAATGTCCGGAGTTCGTCTTTGGCTTTCTCGACGGCGAGCAGGCGCCCGCGTACGGCCGAGTCGGAGTCGATGACCTGGGCCAGCAAGTCTTCGTCGATCTGCAGTTCGCCGCCGAGTTCTTTTTCCACCTGTTGCACTTCGCTGAGCAACAGAATTTCATCGCGGTAAAGCTTATCGATTTCCGGAGCCAAGTTGTTGATGCTCAAGATGTACTGCTGACGTTGAAACATCGCGTCGCTCCCGCCGGCGCCACCTTTGATCGTCCGCTTCTCGCGGATCTTCGCTTCGATCGCTTCGATTTTGGCGTTGGCGTTGGCCAATGACCCTTTCAACTGGATTTCTTGACTGACGTAAGACGCTCGCTCTTCGGATTTGGCCTCTTCCGCGTAGACTTTCACGAACGCCGACAGCAGCAGCCGGAGCTGTTCTTGGTCGTCGCCGTTCATCTTGACGTGGAGCAACTCGGGCGAGTCCCACTTGAAGACGAGTAGGTTTTCGTAGACTCCGGCCTTGTCGCCTTGCATCATCGGCAGGTTGCGGACGGACGGGTCGTTGCCCACGCGGGACAAAAACGTCCGCGTTTGCATGTTGGCTTTTTGGCTATCCTTGTAGCGCTCGAAAGCGTCGTTGTCTTGGCCCGCTTCTTTGAATAGCCCGTTGGAGACGGTCGCTTGCATCTTGATGATGGCTCGCACTTGGTGCTTGCCGGACGGCATGACCATCCAAATCGCCGCGGCGACGACCGAGGCCACGATCCCGCCGATCAGCAACCCGAGTACCCAGCGCCGCTTGAACGAATGGAACAACTCGGCCAAGGTCGGCAGCGAGCGGTGGCCGCCCGTGGGAGCGGACGTCGGGCTGGCCACGGCGAACGGATTGGGGCCGTACATATTGGCGACAGAGTGCGGAACGGAGCCGTGGGCCGGCGTGAGCGGAATCGGAGCCAAATGATCTCCTGGATTGGGCTGAGGCATGGGCATTCTCCAAGGAAATCGACCATCCGCGAGCGCGCGACTGCAAGTTAGCACGTCGAATCTGATTTTACCCGATTCGACACCGCCCACGAAGACTCCGTTGCGAAAGAATCGTTGGATTCAGCGCAAATCGGTGCCGGAATAGACTTTGCACGGGCCGGAAATATCCGCGCGGACGCATCTGCGGCCGGAACTCCGGCACAAGCTAGTTCCACGGAATTAACAGCCGCTTACAAACTGTAACTCACGGGTTCAGGCCTGTCGGAGTTTTTTTGAGATTCTCGTCAAATCGGGTCATGCCCGATTCACAGGCGGTTGGTTCGGTAATGGCAGTTTCGGATTGTACCGGTTGGGGCGCCTTCGTTGCGTGTGCCAGCGGCACTTCCCGGTTCCGTAGCCGCGCAAGTCGATGTGGTTCCGGTCGCTTTCCGATAACAACAGGGCGTGGTCACGCCGGTGATCAATCGTGCCGGTCGTTCGCGCTGTCCGGTCTTTTTCGACAAGCCGGGCTAGGGGAACGCCCGATATCGCCAACCCGCGTTTTTTCCTCATTCTGTTCGGGCGCAGGGCTTGCTACATTAAATGCATCGGCAGTCGCTGGCTTTTCGGGGGGAGATGCCACCCCTGCCGCACTTTGGGAGATTTAACTATGTGGCGTTTTGTTTACACGATTACCATGGTGGCCGGCTTCACAGCCTCGGCTTCCGCCGGCGCTCCGGATTACTTCCCGGAGAAGAGCAAAGATTTCGCGACGACGTCGATCGGGCCGGTGCTGGTGCATTACTTCCCGATCACGAACACCACCAAAGACACCCTCAAACTCGGCACGCCCCGCATCGGCTGCGGATGCGTCGCGGCCTCGCTGCTCAAGGCCCAACTCGAACCGGGCGAGACGACCCACGTGGTCGCTTACATGGACACGAAGAAAATCCCGACGCACCAACGCAACACCTTCAAGACCGTCACCGTCACCGTGCCCTTCTTGAACCCGGTTCCGGAAGAAGTCGTGCTGAAGGTCTCCTGCGTGGCCCGCGAAGACCTCTTCTTCAGCCCGGATTCGCTCGCCTTTGGTAGCGTGCAAAAATCGGCCGGCGGAAAAGTGTCGATGAAGGTCACGCTGTTCAACCAGCCGAAGTGGGAGATCAAAGACGCCAAGAGCAACGGTAAGTTCGTGAAAGTCGAAACCAAATCCGCGAACAAGGGCAACGGCGAAATATCTTACGAAGTCATCGCGACACTCGACCCCGATTGCCCGAAGGGCAATTGGATGTCCGAAGTGTTCCTGACGACGAATGGCGTCGGCGTGGAGAAAATCCGCATCCCGGTGACCGTGAACGTGACAGAGTCGATTGCCGTCAGCCCTTCCGAAGTGAGCTTCGGCGATGTGAACTCCAGCAAGACGCCATCGACGCAACAATTGACCCTTACCGGCGATGCCCCATTCAAGATCCTCGAAGTGAAAGTGCCGAACGGGTCCGTCAGTGTGACGCGAGTGACCGAAGGCTCACGGGCGGCCCACGTGCTGAAGGTGAACATGGCAGCCGAGACCGAAGGCAAGGTGAAGCAGACGATCGAAATCGTCACGGACAGTAAGACGCAACCGAAGTTGATCGTGAACGTCTCGGCCTTAGTGTTAGTGAAGAAGTAGTGGTCGGTGGTCAGTGGTCGATGAATACAAGCGTCGATCGTTCCTCAGTCCCGGTTTCAACTGACCACCAACCACTGACCACTGCCCGCTAAGAAAGCACCAACCCCGGCCCCGCCGGGGTTGGCGCTTTTTCCCCGTTGCTTTTCCCGCCGGCGACAATTCCGTATCAAACCGCGAACGAAGCCGCTGCCGAGGATCGCCGTCCATGTCGAAGCCCATTACGAAATTGCTGGTCGCCAACCGCAGCGAAATCGCCATCCGCATCTTCCGCTCGGCCCACGAACTCGGCATCCGCACCGTCGCGATTTATTCCCACGAAGACCGCTTCGCCCTGCACCGTTTCAAAGCCGACGAAGCCTACCGCGTCGGCAACCCCGGCGAGCCGATCCGGGCCTACCTCGACATCGAAAGCATCGTGGGCCTCGCCAAGGAAGTCGGCGTCGACGGCATCCACCCCGGCTACGGCTTCCTCAGCGAGAACGCCGACTTCGCCCAAGCCTGCGAAGACGCGGGGATCACTTTCGTCGGGCCTCGGCCGGAAGTCCTCCGTCAACTCGGCGACAAAGTCGCGGCGCGGGCCATCGCGACGAAAGCGAAGGTGCCGATTCTGTCGGGCGGTGACAAGCCGGTGTCATCGGTCGCCGAAGCGGCCGCGCTCGCCGAATCGCTCGGCTATCCGGTCATCGTCAAAGCGTCGATGGGCGGCGGCGGCCGGGGGATGCGCGTGGTGCCGACGGCCGACAAACTCGCCGATGCGCTGGAGCAAGCCCAGCGCGAAGCGGGGCAAGCCTTCGGCAACAGCGATTGTTTCCTCGAAAAGTTCGTGCAGCGCGCCAAGCACATCGAAGTGCAGCTCATCGGCGACCGCCACGGCAACCTCGTCCACCTCTACGAGCGCGATTGCTCGATCCAAAGGCGCCACCAGAAAGTCGTCGAAATCGCGCCGGCCCCGAGCCTCCCCGCCGATGTCCGCCAAGGCATTCTCGACGCGGCACTCGCCGTCGGTCGGGCCGTCGGCATCGACAACGCCAGCACCGTGGAGTTCCTGTACGACGCCGAGTCGAATAAGTTTTTCTTCATCGAGGTCAATCCGCGGATCCAAGTCGAGCACACGGTAACGGAAGTCATCACCGGCCGGGACATCGTCCGCGCCCAGTTGTTCATCGCTCAAGGCGTGCCGCTGTCCGATGCGGAAATCGGCCTCGGCGATCAATCGAAGATTTTGACACAAGGCTTCGCCATTCAATCCCGCGTGACGACCGAAGACCCCGCCAATGGCTTCATGCCCGACTACGGCCGACTCACCGCCTACCGCTCGGGGGGCGGCGTCGGCATCCGCCTCGACGCCGGCACGGCGTTCGGCGGTGCGGTCATCACGCCCTTCTACGATTCCTTGCTGGTCAAGGTCACCGCGAGCGGGTTGCGTTTCAAAGATGCCGCGCGGCGGATGGAACGCTGCTTGCAAGAATTCCGCATCCGCGGCGTGAAGACGAACATTCCGTTCCTCATCAACCTCGTCACGCATCCGGAGTTCTTGGACGGCGGCGTGACCACGCGCTTCCTCGACGAGACGCCCGAACTCTTCGTGTTGAAGGTGCGGCAAGACCGTGCCACGAAGGTGCTCAGCTACATCGCCGATGTCATCGTCAACGGCCACCCGGAGGTGAAGACCCCGCCGGCCGTGCGACCCGTGCTCGCGGCGACACCGACCGACCGACCGTGGGAATTGAAGCGCGAAGTCAGCCCGCTCCCCGAAGGGACGCGTGACATTTTTCAGAAGCTCGGGGCCGACGGCTTCGCCAAGTGGGTGCGGGCGCAGAAGCGGTTGCTCGTGACCGACACGACGATGCGCGACGCCCATCAATCGCTACTGGCGACGCGGATGCGCACCTACGACATGCTGAAGATCGCCCCGCGTTACGCCCGGGTGCACACGGGACTATTCTCCCTGGAAAACTGGGGCGGGGCGACGTTCGACACCTCGATGCGCTTCCTCAAAGAAGACCCGTGGGACCGCCTGACGAAGCTGCGCGAACGCATCCCGAACATCCTGTTCCAAATGCTGCTGCGCTCGGCGAGTGCGGTGGGCTACACGAACTACCCGGACAACGTCGTCTACTCGTTCGTCAAGGAAGCCGCCGACGCGGGGATGGACATCTTCCGCATCTTCGACGCGAACAACTGGCTGCCGAACTTGAAACTCGCCATCGACGCCGTGCGGAAGACCGACGCGATTTGCGAAGCGGCCATTTGCTACAGCGGCGACATCCTCGACGACCGGCGCGACAAATTCACGCTGAAGTATTTCGTCGATCTCGCCAAGGACTTGGTGAAGCACGGCACCCACATGCTGGCGATCAAGGACATGGCCGGGCTGTTGAAGCCGTACGCCGCGAAGAAGCTGGTGCGGGCACTCCGTCAGGAGATCGACATCCCCATCCACTTCCACACGCACGACACCGCCGGCGGGCAACTGGCGTCGTACCTCATGGCCGCCGAGGAGGACGTGGACATCGTCGATTGCGCTTTCGCCCCGCTCGCCGGCGTCACGGCTCAGCCGAGCTTGAATGCGCTGGTCGAAACGATGCGCTTCGGCGCGCGCGACACCGGCCTCGATTTCGAGAGCTTGCAAGACACCGCCCGTTACTGGGAAGAAGTCCGCGGTTTCTATTCCCCCTTCGAAACGGGGCAGCTTTCGAGTTCGGCCGAAGTCTATCAGCACGAGATGCCGGGCGGGCAGTACGCGAACCTCTACGTGCAAGCGAAGTCGCTCGGTTTGGGGGATCGCTGGCACGAAGTCGGCCGGAAGTACGCCGAGGTGAACCAACTCTTCGGCGACATCGTGAAGGTCACCCCGACGTCCAAAGTCGTCGGCGACCTCACGCTGTTCATGCTGGCGAACAACCTGACGCCGGCCGATGTGAAGAACCCGGCCAAGGAGATCGCCTTCCCCGAATCGGTGATCGAATTCTTCGAGGGCAAGCTCGGCCAGCCTCCGGGTGGCTTCCCGGCGGACCTCCAGAAGCGAATCTTGCGCGGCCGCACGCCCTTGACGGACCGCCCCGGCGCGACACTGCCCCCGGCCGATTTCGAAGCGGCCCGCGCGACACTGCAACCGATGCTCAAACGCGATCCGAGCGACCGCGACGTCGTGTCGTATCTGCTGTACCCCGAGGTGTACAGCAAGTTCGCCGAGCACATGGCGAAGTTCTCGGACCTCAGCGTGCTCCCCACACCCCTGTTTTTCTACGGGTTGCAGAAAGGCGACGAAGTCAGCGTCGAAATCGAACCGGGCAAGACCCTCATCATCAAATTCTTCACCGTCGGCGAACCGCTGGCCGAGGGCAAGCGGAGCGTCTTCTTCGAACTCAACGGGCAACCGCGCGAAGTCGTGGTGATCGACCGGACGCTCGGGGCCATCGCCGCGACGCGGTTGAAGGCCGAGGCGGGCAACCCGAAGCACGTCGCCGCGCCGATGCCCGGCGCGATCGTCGCCATCATGGTGAAATCCGGCGAGGAGGTCGTTGCCGGGCAAAAACTGGCGATGCTCGAAGCGATGAAAATGCAATCGACGATCTACGCCGAAGCCGGAGGCACCGTGGCCGAAGTGCTCGTGAAGCCGGGCACCCAAGTTGATGGCGGCGATTTGCTGATTCGGTTCTCGTGAGTGAAGCGGCCCGAGCCACCGGCGACACGTTGTCGCCAGCGGTCGACGGATGCGCTATTTCAGCGTGCTGAGGTACTCGACCAAGTCGAGGAATTCGGACGGGGCCATCGCCCCGGCTTGGCCCTCCGGCATGCTGCTCTGCTTCAACAGCGTCTTCTTGTCGATGTCCTCGGCTTTGATCGTCACCTTCGCTTTGCCGTCGAATATGACCGTCTCGGTCTTGGTTTCGCTCACAAGCAGGCCGGTCACCGATTTGCCATCGAGCGTGTCGATGCGCGTCGAAAGGTACTTGGGTTCGATCTCGGCGTTCGGGTCGATCATCGACTCGACGATTTTGAACCGCGGCCAACGCGTGGCGACCTTGTCGAGGTTCGGCCCGAACTCTTGGCCTTCACCGCTGCCGACTTTGTGGCAAGCGATGCACATCCGCTGGAAGACCGCCCGGCCGTTGCTCGGGTTGCCCTTCATTCCGGAGAGCGCCGTCATGGCTTTGTTGCGCTCTTCTTTCGATTTCTCCTCTTGGCTCAGAAGGGCCTTGAGGAACGGTGCGGCCGCGCCGCCGGCTTTGTTGCTCTTCAGAATGTCGTCCATCATTTTGGCGGCGTTCGGGTTCCCGACCGCGACTTTGCCCGTCAGGTAATCGGGCCGCCACGCCGGCTCGTTGGCCCCGAGCGCGGCTTCCACGGTGTAGCGAGTCCAGTAATCGAGGGGCTTCTTGGCGATCTCGGCGACCATCGCCATCGCGTCGGCTGTGGGGTAAAAGCTGAGCGCCCGTGCCGCTTCGGTGCGGACGCGCGGGTGCTCATCGAGGGCGGCTTTCTTGAAACGGGTCAAGGCCTCGGGCAGGCGCTCACGTGCATCGGCGAGGATGTGCACCGCGGCGGCGCGGGCTTGAAAGGTCTTAGATTCCAGCACCGCGTCGAGCAGCTTGACATCGACGGCGTGGTGCCCCTGTTGAACCCACAGCGCTTCGCAGCGGAGGCGGTCGAAGTCTGCATCTTTCGGATCGAGTTTCTCGACCCACTTGGCTACGGCGGGAAGCACTTCGGCCGAGTGTCGGTCGTGGAGTTCCCGGCGGGCACGGTAGCGCGTCCGCCATTCGTACTCGCGGAACTGCTCCAAGATTTCCTCCGGCTTCTTGCCGAACTGCGTGACCGGCGTCACCAGTTTCTTGCCGGTGCCGACCATGCGGTAAATACGGCCGTGGGTGTGGTCGCGGTTCGGGTCGCGCTGCGAATACTGCATGTGGCCGATCAGCGGGTTGGCCCAATCGCCGAACCAGAGCGCCCCGTCGGCCCCGATCTGCGGATCGCAAGGGCGGAAGTGTTTGTCCGCGGAGCGGATCAGGTCGTCGAATCCTTTGCCGTCTTTGTTCTTCACCCGCTCACCTTTGAACCCGGCGCCGTCGTCCTTCATAGTGTAGCGCGGCAGGCCGTTCAACTGAATCACGCAAGCGTAGACGAATTGCTTTTGGGCATCGTCCGGAAGTGCTCGGCTGACGAGCCATTCGTTGCCGATGTTGGGCCGAACGCCGTTGGGCAGGACGAAATCGATCCCTTTGCGCCCGGGGAACTGCTGGCCCGACAGCGGAACGTCCCAGGTTTGGTTCGGCGTCGTGCCGTCGCCGACGATACCTTGGCCCCATTCGTCGAAGACGTAGCACCACATGTTGTACATGCCGGGTAGGCCGAACTGGCGGATCTTCATGCTGCGCGGATCGAGGACGTAGCAGCCGCCGGCACCGGCGCTCCGGTGCGGGCCCCACGGCGTTTCCAACGTCGTGCTCGTGGCGATTCCTTCCAGCATGTGCAGCAGGCCACCGTGGCTCCACTCGAACGCCCCGCAACTGTGGTGGGTATCGTCGCTCGCCCAGCCGTCCATGAGGTACGTGACTTGGTCGGCTTTGTCGTCGCCGTCGGTGTCCTTCAAGAAGAGCATCCGCGGTTGATCGACGACGAGGACGCCGCCGTTGTAGAACTCGAAGCCGGTCGGGCACTGGAGCTTGTCGTAGAAGACGGTGCTCTTGTCGGCCTTGCCATCGTTGTCGGTGTCTTCGAGGATCACGAGTTTGTCGGCCGCTTTCGGATCGCCCGGCCGCCATTGCGGGTAGCTCGGCATGCAGGCGACCCAGAGCCGGCCTTTGTTGTCGAAGTTGATCTGCACCGGCTTCGAGATTTCGGGGAACTTCGATTCGTCCGCGAAGAGTTTCAACTCGAACCCGGCGGGGACTTGGGCCCCCTTGATGAAGTCGGCTGGCTTTTGAATCACAGGCCCGCCGACCGCGTTCTCGGAGTAATCGCGGCCCGGTTGGCCGAACCGCGTCGGCGGTACGATCAGTTCGGCCGTTTTCGAATCGTCCGGTTTGTCCGCGACGGCTTTGCCATTGGCGATGTCCCAGACGTATTTGTCTCGCACCGTGGCCATGTCCCGCAGCTTGGCGTACTCGCGCGGGAAGGTCTCGTTGTCGAATGTCCGCCGGCCACCGTAGACGTACCAACCGTTGACCATGCGGTAGTCTTGATGGTGGATCCAACTCTTGTCGTTGACGGCGGCGCGGAGCTTTTCAAAGTCGGTCGTCCCCGCTTTGGCCCCGGTGTACGGCGTCCCGAAGAGGCCGCTATCGAGCGCTTCGCCGAGGGTCTTGTCGCCCGCTTCGTTCAACTGGAACCCGCTGACGGTCAACTTGCCCTCGCCCTTGGCAAAGGCCGCGAGCGTCGGTGTGTAGACATCCACGAAAGCGAGCTTGCGTTTCTCGGCGACGGCCTTCACGGCGTCGGCGTAGAGCTTCAAATTCGCGTTCTCGGCCTTGCCATCGGGCAAGAATTTGTCGCTGGTGTTCTCGAAGGCGATCGGCGAAATCAGCACGAATCGCGGCTTGCTCTTCGCGTCGTCGCGCGGGTACTTCGCGGTGGTGTCGTCGATGAATTTCTCGTACTGTTTCTTAAAAGCTTCGATACCCTCGGGACCTTTGAACGATTCGTTCCAGCCGAAGAAGCAGAAGAACGTATCCGGGTTGAAGGCGTACAGCGGATCGTCGAGGTGTGTGTAATCGGCGGAGCGCTGGCGCTGGCCCACTTCGTCCGCGGGGAAGCCGAAATTGCGGACGACCAGTCCCTTCTCTTTGAAGCGGAAGTGCAGCATCGTTTCGAAGTGGCCGTACAGGCTCATGCGCTCGGCGGTCGTGTTGCCGACGAATGCGATGCGTTCGCCATTGGCAAATTCCAGCGGCAGCTGGCTCGCGGCGAGCGCCGGCTTCTTCGGCCGCGGGGCGGTCTTCAAGATTTCCGCGACCGGCTTCTTGACCGCTTGGGACTGCACGGCCCCATCCGTGCACAAAATCAAGGCGAGCATTGAAAGGGTCGCCGCCGTGATTCGCACGGCACGCGGGCGGGAAATCGTCATGTCTGGCTCCATCTGAAGCGGCGGGAAAGTGATTATAGGACGCCTTTGGTACTCGGCACACCCAGCGCGCGCGGGTCGAGTTCCACGGCGGCCCGGAGGCTGCGGGCGCAGGCTTTGAATATCGTTTCCACGATGTGGTGCGTATTCCGGCCGTGCACCAGTACGACGTGCAGCGTCAGCAAGCCGGCGCTCGAAACGCCGCGCCAGAATTCCTCGGCCAACTGGCTCGAAAAGGCCCCGAGCATTTCGGTCGGGAAATCGGCCTTCCACACCAAGTACGGTCGACCGCTGAAATCGACGGCCGCCGTGGCGAGCGCTTCGTCCATCGGCACGGTCGCATCGCCGAAGCGACGGATGCCGGCCTTGGTACCGAGCGCTTGCAGCAGTGCCTTGCCGAAGCAGATGCCGATATCTTCGACGGTGTGGTGGGCGTCGATGTGCAAGTCGCCCTGGCACATCACGGTGAGGTCGAACAGGCCGTGCTTCGCCAAGTGCGTCAGCATGTGGTCGAAAAAGCCGATGCCCGTGGCGACGTTCGCCTGCCCGGTGCCGTCGAGTTGCAGGGTGAGTTCGATGCGGGTCTCCGCCGTTTCCCGGCGGATGGTGCTGGTGCGGGACATGGTATGCGCCTGTGGCGAGTTGTGAGAAGTAGGGTATATGGCGGAGAAGGGAATAGTTCTTGACCAAACACAACACCCTATCGGCTTGTGCTACCCAAATCCTCAATTGAGCTTCGTTAATTAAACCACGGTCGACATCGAGCCTATCAGCTTCTCGATTTCCGCCGGCGTGCCGACCGTGATCCGCAAACCGTCGCCGTAGCCGGCGTAGTTCATGTATCGCACGAGAATCTTCTGCGCCTTCAACGCCTCGTAGATCGGCTTCACCGGCCGATCCGTGCGTTGGCACCACACGAAGTTGGCTTGGCTCGGCGTCACTTGAAAACCGAGCTCGGCGAGCGCCACACTCAACCGCCCACGGGTCGCTAGAATCTTCGACCGCACTCCGGTGTAGTATCCCTGATCTTGAATCGCAGCGGTCGCTGCCGCGAGGCTGAGGACATCGCAGTTGTACGAGTCTTTCACTTTCGCCAACTCGCGGATGATCTCCGGCGCGGCGATGGCGAACCCGAAGCGAATCCCGGCGAGCGCGTAGAACTTGCTGAACGTCCGCGTGATCACGAGGTTCGGCAGCTTCGCCAGCAGCGACAAGCCGGTCTCCTCGGCGAATTCGGCGTAGGCTTCGTCGAGCACGAACACCCCCGGAACCCGTTTCGCCAGCGCGAGTACCTCCGCCGGTCGGAGCACCGTCCCGCTCGGCGAATTCGGATTCGCCAAGAA
>JBBRUN010000014.1:0-24704 GCA_038247765.1 Gemmatales bacterium
GGACTCGCCGTGCCGATTCCCGGCACCGTGCTCGAAGACGACGACGGCGACGAATTCTTCGCCGTGCCCACCGCCGAGGACGACCTCTACTTTGTCGGCCCGCAAGACACCCCGCCGGATGGCATCTACCACGCAAGCAACATTGGAAGTGGCAATACTATTGTGGTGGCGAAACCGGCGCTCGAACAAACGCCAAATCCGCGTGGACATTTCACGCAAAGTGATCGACATTGCGATATTCTACATGGGAGTACTACATGTCATTCGCTTGCTGTGCAGCAGCTTATCTGGCTATCCTGTTCGCCAGCCCCGCGCTGGGCAAATCGGATTTCAAGTTTTTCCTCCCCGAAGAGTATCTTTCTTGTCGGGTGTTGGCGGTCACCCCATCCGCGATCATGGTTTCCAGCAGCCAGAACGGCGACGGATTCAAGATCAATCAAGTCGTCATTCTCCCCTTTCATCACCGGTTGGCGAGCGGCTCATTCAACCAACTCGCCATTTTCGAGGGGTATTGCTACACGAAGCACGACGTGCGCGCAGGCGATCGGATCGACATCCATCACCGGATATTCCAAGACAAAATCGACTATTGCGTGGAGTTCCGGATACGCGAACGTCCGGGTGGGGAAATTCCACCGACTCGAAAGTACCGCGTTGGAGATTTTCAACCGGAGCACGAACGGTTCAACGCAATTTTGGCTCAGCGCCACGACAAAGCTCCGATCCCGCGCCATCTCAGCACCATGGCCATAGCTGCGGAATACCCAGCTTTCGATCCCAATATCCCCCGCAAAGAACGGCTCGCAGCTTGGCCAACAAAAGCACCACTAGCGTATTTGGAATACCTCATCTTCATGAAGTAGCTCGCAATAGCGAGCAATTCATCCCGGTATTCTGTTAACGATGTCGTTACGGAACCCGACCCGGACTTGCGGCAACCGAACCCGCCGCAAACCCTTGTGGGGTATGGTCTGTTAAGCGAGTGGGAAACGAGTTAAGCATTTGGAAAGTCTGTTAACGCGAGGGTGTGCGTGTTCTCGCTTAACTCGTTTTGGTGAGCAAATTCGCCGACCCGCACAAGGCGCTGATCCAACTGATCGCCTCGAAGCGCTGATAGCAACGGCGGTGGATGGGTTTTCCACTCGGATTCTTCCGCAACCTTCGTTGACTATTCCGGCCCGTAATCCACGTACAATTCCTTGCAAAATCGATCGCTCGGGCTTGCCGGTTGCGGTGGGGACGCCATCATGGCGCCCAGATTGGCCCGCCGAATCGATTCCGAAGTCGTATGATGACTCGGTAACGCAATCACCCGAGGAGGGGACGATGACACCCACAGCAACCTCCGCGCAGGCCCCGGCCGGCGCGACCGCAGCAACCACCCCGGAAGGAGCGTCGGCATGACCGCCGTCGCACAACCCCTTCCCAATCTGATGAAACCGGTTAGAATTTCCACATAGTCGGGTCGCGGCAGCGGCCCACCAAGGAGCGCCGCTTGTCGAAGACTCAAGAGAAAGCCCAAGAAAAGGTCCGCGTTTACGCCTTGGCTAAAGAGCTGAAGCTCGAAACCAAGGACATCCTCGATCTTTGCAGCGAGCTGGGTTACCCCAGCATCAAGAATCAACTCAGCGGGTTGGAACCCGAGCACGTCGACGCGCTCAAGAAGCGAGTCAAAGAAGGACCGAAGTCCGGCTCGTCCCCGAATGCGCAGGCCAAAACCGCCCCCGCCGTCGGACCGCCCAAGACGCTCGAAACCAAAGTCCGCACCCTCCCGCCGCCCAAAGTCGTGGCGAAGCCGGTCGAGCCGAAAATCGAAGAGCCGGTCGAAGTGCCCGCCTCGATTGAAGTGCCCGTCGAGCCAGTGGTCGAAGCTCCGGCCGTCATCGCCGAAGCGGCTGCGGAAGCCCCGTCCGCACCCGAGGTGCCAGCACCTCTCGCCGGCCCTCCGCCGTCGTCCGTCATGCCCGCTTCCGGCGGCTTGATCCAAGGTCGCGGCGTGAAAGACCTGTTGAACCCGAACCGGATGCCCGTCCTCGGCAATCGGCCGAATCCGCCGCGGCCGGGCCAACCCGGCCCGCCGCACCAAGTCCCCCACCGCAGCGGCCCGACGCCGGTAGCGCCACCGGTACCAGCGGCGCCACCGACCCCGGCTCCGGTGCTGGAATCGACGCCGACCCCGGTTGCGCCTGCAGTCGAAGCTCAACCGACACCGACGCCGACCGTGGTTGCCGCACCACCGCCGGTGGCGCCGCAGCCGCCGCGCCCGGCCGCGCTTCCCCAAGCGCCGCGGCCGATGGGCCCGCTGCCGCAGCAGAACGTCCGCAACCTCGGCGGCAATACGCAAGCCGGTCCGCCGCGGACGCAATACGGGCCACCGCAACCCGGTGCCCCGAGGCCCGGCAGCCAGTTCGGCCCGCCGAACGCCGGCCCGCCGCGTACGCAGTTCGGTCCTCCGGTTCGCCCCGGCCAAGCGCCGCCTCCCGGTAGTGGACCGCGTCCGCCCGCTCCGAATGCCGGCCCGCCGAGTGGCGCCAAACCGGGCACGTCGATGAAGCTGACGCTCGACCAGATCAAGAAGCTGCGCGAACTCGAGCAGAAGCGCGGCAAGCAGAGCATCGGCGAAGTCCAGAAGTTGATCGCGACTCCGGACAAACCGGCCGACGGCAGCCCGGCCGCGCCGGACAAACCGGCCTCGGGCCTCACGCGGCCGCCGATGCCGCGCGGGCCGATGAAACCGGACGAGGGCGAAGGGGGCGACGACAAGAAGAAGCCGGGCGAAGTCGCCGGGCGCTCCGGGCGCCACGCCGGCCGGCAATCGCGCGATCGCAAAGGCCCGACCGACAAGGGCGCGATCATCATCCAAGGTGGCCAAGCCGAAGTCATTGACCAGCTGTCCGGCTCGCGCCGCGGACCCCTCGCCGCGCGCATGCGGAAGCATTTGCGCCAGAAGAATCAGCAGATCGTCAAGAAAGAAGGCCCGGTCGAAATCCTCATGCCGATCACGGTGCGCTCCCTCTCGGAAGCCATCGGCATGAAAGTCGGGGACTTGTCCAAGCAGTTGGTGAAAGAAACCCAGCAGCTGTACGGCGTGAATTCGGTCATCGCCTTCGACGTGGCCGAAGTCATCGCCATCGGCAAGGGCATCCACCTCGTCGCCAAGAAACAAGAAACCGCCGAAGATAAACTCCTCGAAGGCTTCCGCGTCCGCGCCGAAACCGTCGATCCCGAATTGCTGCGGCCCCGGCCCCCGGTCGTCACGATCATGGGCCACGTGGACCACGGCAAAACGTCGCTGCTCGACAAGATCCGCATCGAATACGGCCTGTCGTCCGACATCGTCTCCACCGAAGCCGGCGGCATCACGCAAGTGCTCCGCGCTTGGCGCGTCGAGAAGGACGGCAAGCCCGTCACGTTCCTCGACACGCCCGGTCACGAAGCGTTTACCAAGATGCGGGCCCGGGGTGCGAACGTCACCGATATCGTCGTCATCGTGGTCGCCGCGACCGACGGCGTCATGCCGCAGACGGAAGAAGCCATCGCCCACGCTAGGGCCGCCGATGTCGATATCATCATCGCCATCAACAAGATCGACATGCCGAACGCGAACATCGACAAAACGCGCCGGCAGCTGTACCAGTTGAACATTCTCCCGGACACGATGGGCGGCGAAGTGCCGTTCGTCGAAACCAGCGCCGTCACCGGCGCCGGCATCGGCGAGTTGCTCGACACCATCGGTATCATGTCCGAACTCAACGAAGGCCTCATGGCCGACCCGACCCACCCGGCGTCGGGCACTTGCCTCGAAGCCTACATGGACGGCGACCGCGGCGTCATGGCGACGTTGCTCATCCAACAGGGGACGCTCCACAAGGGCGACATCATCCTCTGCGGGTCGACCTTCGGCCGTGTCCGCGCGATGTACGACGACCTCGCCAACCCGATCAAAGAAGCCGGGCCGAGCACGCCCGTCAAGATCTTCGGTTTGAACGAAGTGCCGGACGCGGACGATCCGTTCTACTTGGTCGACGACCTGAAAACCGCCGCGGAAATCGCCGACAAGCGCCACGACAAGCGCATCGAAGAAGACCGCATCAAGTTCGCCCCGCAGAGCATGGACATGCTCAAGGAGCGCAACAGCAAGGTGAAGGTCACCGAGCTCAAGGTGATCCTGAAAGCCGAGGCCCGCGGCTCGCTCGAAGCCATCAAGAAGGAACTCGAGAAGCTCCTCCACGAGGAAGTGCGTTGCAAGGTGCTGCTGGCGGGCATCGGGGCCATCAGCGAATCGGACGTGTCGCTGGCGCTCACCAGCCCGGAGGATACGCTGGTCATCGGCTTCAACGTGACGCCCGACGACGCTGCGATCAAACTGGCCGAATCCCGCGGCATCAGCCTGCGGGAGTACCAGATCATCTACAACCTCGTCGACGACGTCCGCGCGGCGCTCGAAGGCCGGTTGAAGCCGATCGAAGAAGTCGTCCACTTGGGCCGGGCCATCGTCCGCGAATCGTTCAAGGTTTCGAAGGTCGGCACCATCGCCGGGTGCTACGTGACGCAGGGGACAATCGAGCGCAGCGCCCGCGTCCGGGTCATCCGCGACGGCGCGGTGATCTTCCCCGCCGCCGAGCGCAACGTCGGCTTGGACAGCTTGAAGCGATTCAAGGACGACGCGAAGGAAGTGCGCGAAGGCTTCGAGTGCGGTCTCAAAGTCGCCGGGTTCGACGACATCAAAGTGGGCGATGTGATCGAAGCCTACCGCATCGAGATTCGGCAGCGGACGCTGTGATCGGCGAGCCGGCAGCGTACGGAGTTCCGGGATGACTAAAACCGAAAGGACACACTATGCCGAGCATGAAATCGCTGGGGATAGACACGCTTTCCATCGAGGAACGCCGTTCGCTCGCCGAAGAAATCCTACACAGCTTACCGCCCCCAGGAATCTGGGATGCGGATTCGCAAGGCTTGCATGATGAAATGGATCGCCGCGCCGACGAGATGGAAGCGGGTGATGAAATGGAACTGGATTGGGATCATCTGCACAATCGCCTGCTGACGGGGCGAAAGTAATGATCCTGACTCACCATCGGGCGGTAAGCGATGAATTGGAATCGATCACCGATTGGTACGAGGATCAACAAGCGGATCTCGGACGAGAGTTTTTATTCGAATTGAAAAGAGTGATCGACGAATTGGTCGTCAATCCTCATCGATGGGCGATCGAATACTCGACGACGCGAATCGGGATGTTGGATCGATTCCCTTTCAGCGTGCACTATCGGGCCTATCCGAATCGCGTTCGAATTGTGGGTGTGATTCACCAGTCGCGTGACGATAAAGAAATCCGAAGCCGGAAATGATTGAGGTTTTCCCAACGTGTCTTCCCCCTACTGGATTCCGACCGACACCCCCGGACGCTTGGCGATCCTCGCTCGGCCGCGCGGTGGCGATTGGCTTTCAGAAGATATCGCCGAGTGGAAACGAACCGGTGTCCAAACCGTCGTGTCGATGCTGACGGAAGACGAAGAAGTGGACCTCGATCTGGCAAACGAACCGCTCGAATGCTTCCGACGCAGTTTGCAGTTCATCGCCGTGCCCATCGGTGATCGGGGGCTGCCCGCCGATTCGGAATGGTTCTCCGACGTGGTGGTTGAGATCCTGGGGAATCTCGCGGAGGGTCGCGGCGTCGGCATCCACTGCCGGATCGGGGTCGGCCGTTCGCCGCTATTGGCCATCGCCGTGTTGATCGCACTCGGGGTCCCCGCACCGGAGGCAATCCGCCGGGCGTCGGAGGCTCGCGGTCGGTCGGTGCCGGAGACGCCCGAACAACTGGAATGGATTTCCCGATTCGAAGCACCCGCCCCCGCAGCGGTGAGATCACCATGAAAACGCACCGCTTAGCCCGGGTCGCCGAAGTCGTCCGCGAAGTCGCGGCCGAGACGATCCTGTTCGAAGTTCGCGATCCGCGCGTCAAGGGCGTGACGGTGACGCGCGCCGAAGTGGCCGCCGATTTGCAGCACGCCAAGGTGTTCGTTTCGGTCATGGGTTCCGAAAAAGACCAAGCCCTCGCGATGCACGGGTTGAAGAACGCCGCCGGGTTCGTGCAATCGAAATTGGCCAAAAGGCTCGAAACCCGCTTCCTTCCTGTTATCATCTTCGTCGTGGACGAAGGCGTGAAGAAGAGCGTGGAAGTGGCCCGGCTGCTCCGCGAAGAGCAAGAGAAACACGGCACATTCTCTAAAGACGAAACCGCTGCAGCGGACGATGAGCTCGAACCGCCCGACTTGTTCGACGACGATGACGACGAAGTAGAAGACGTCGAAGTAGAAGACGACAGCGAAGTGAAGGCCCCTGCCGGCGGACAGGACGCCCCCGGTACGCCCCCCGGCCCCGAGATCCCTCGGTGAGCTCCCAGCCGCGTCCCGACCCACCAGAGCGACCGTCTATGCTGGCCACCATGACCAAGCAACAACTGCTGACGCAGGTGTACACGGTTCTGAAGAAGAAGATCCCGGCGTCGGGCGAACCCGAAACGCCCCACCCGATTTTGGAAGAAGTCCTCTACGCGATCCTCCGCGAAGGCGTGCCGAACTCCGCCGCCGACGCCGCGTTCCTCAAAATCAAAACCGGTTTCGTCGATCTCAACGAGATGCGTGTCAGCTCGGTGCAGGAAGTCGCCGACGCCATCGCGGGCCTCGGCTTGGCCGATGCCGGGAACAAAGCCGAGCGCATCGTGAAGTTCCTGCAAGAGCACTTCGAGCGCACCTACACGTTCGCCTTGGACGACTTGGAGAAGAAAGGGCTGAAGCAAGCCGCGAAGCAACTCGCCCGCTACAAGGACCACGGCGTCTCGGATTTCGTCGTCGCTTGGGTGATGCAGCGCAGCCTCGAAGGGCACGCGATCCCTCTCGACGAACCGACGATTCGCGTCTTGCAGCGACTCGGGGCCATCGAGGAAGAAATCGAAGACCTCGAAGCGACGCGGGCCTCGCTCGAGCATTTCATCCCGAAGGCCACGGGCATCGACTTCTCCGACCGACTGATCCAACTCGCCACGACGATCTGCCTGCCCGAGAAACCCCTCTGCCCGGATTGCCCGCTGCTGTCGATCTGCCCGACCGGCCAAGAGCGCGTGAAGGCCGGGAAAACCGCCAAGGCGAAGCCGAAGTCGCGGTAGACTGGGCGACGAGCCGGCTCGTCCGAGCCGGACTCGTCGTCGGCGTCCCGCAATTGTCGTCACTCGCTCGCGGTCAAGTTGGCGGCGAGCACCTTGCCGATCTGCTCTTTCAATTCGTCCCAGTGCGCTTTCGCCGTGTCGTCTTTCTCGTCCTTCAACGCGGCCGCAACGCGCTGGCTCGCCTCTTTCAAATGCAAACGGGCCAAGCTCTTCGCGTCGGCCGGCACCGGACTACCGCCGCCGCCCGAGAGCAACTCCAACAAATTGGTGCCGCCGGCCGATTTGCCGAGCACAATCGCCGAGAGCTTGCGGACGTACTCACGCTGCAAGTTGCGGCGGATCACCGACGACTTCACCGCCGCGGCTTTACCATCGACCGGAAGATCGGCGAACGCGGAATCCGAAAGCATCCGGAACACCTCGGCGATCTGCACCGGCTTCTCGTCCTTGCCGAGCATCTTCGATGTGTTCTGCACGGCGCTCAGCGTCGAGCCGTGGAGTAGCTCGTTCAGCACCGTGCGGTGGATCGCCAGCGCGCGGTCGTTCACGGGGAATTCCTTCGCCGTCATCGACTTCTCGTTGCCCCAGTGGACCCAGCGATCCGTGCCGAGCTTGCGCAGCAACTCCGGCGGGAAGTCGAAGGGCTTGTCGGTGAGGATTTGCTCTTGCAGGAACTTCATGGCTTCGCGCTGTTTCGCGGCCGGGGTCGGCACGATCGGATCGCGGGCGTTCGGGTCGTCTTTGTGGTCCCGGTTCACCGCGGTGCCGCCGACGTACTTCGAAGCCACGTAAGCCGCGTTGCCGTATTCGCGGAGCAACACGCCGAAGGCGACCCGGGCCCGTTGGTATCCTTCGCCTTTTTCGGTGACGCGTTCGGCGAGATTCGGGATCAAGTCCAGCGCGAGCTTCGCGCGATCCATGGCGAACTTCAGCGGATCGGAACCGAGATCCCACTGGTTCGTCAATGGGTCGTTCGTTCCCATCAGGTCTTCGTCGGTACCGTAGATCAACCCCGGCTCGGCGGCGCGGGATGCGATCTTCGCCAGTTGCTCGGTCGAGCCGTTCGGCGTGTAGGCGTACTCGATGGCCCAGTAATCGTAAGAGCCGAGCGTCGGCGTGAAGTAGTGCCCTTGCTTGGTCCCCTTCGGAGCGATGTTGGCGGGGCTGTAATCCATGACCGAACCGACAAGGCCCTGCTTGCCGGTGATCGCGGTATCGTGCAGTTGGTCGTTCTTGAGCACCGTGCTCGCTTTGAAGTTGTGCCGCAGGCCGAGGGTGTGCCCGACTTCGTGCATCACGGTTTCCTTCACCGCTTGCATCAGCAGTTCATCCGGGATCTTCTCGCCGTCTTTGAGGTTCGTCTGCGCCAAGATCGCCGTCATCGCCAGCGCCAGCTCGCTCTGTTTGTGGTGGGCGCACTGGCAGTGGCCGTGGCGGATGGCCGCGAGCTTCTGCTTGGCCAAGCTTTCCGGCGTGGCTTGGCGGTCGTTCCAACTCGGGGTCATCCCCATGCTTTCGCGGAGTTTATCCAGCGGGTGCGACGGCAGATCCCAGCCGCGCCGGCTCGCTTGCATGGTGCTGGCGGCTTCGACCATCTGGCCTTTCTCGTCGCGGTAGATCAGCGTCTCCCCCTTGTACGACCGCACCATACTGGCGTCGAACAAAATGTCGGCGTCGAGCAGTTCGCCGGTGAACGGGTTCGCCCGGCTCGGCCCGATGGCGTACGGCACTTCACTCGCGATCCAACGGAACGTGGCGTAGGTGATATCTTCGGGGTCGAAGTCTTCCCCTTCTTGCTGGCGGACTTCGATGGCGTCGCGGAAGCCGACTTTCTCGAACGCTTTGTTCCACTCGAGAATCCCCTCGCGGACGGTCGCCCGGAACTCCTCCGGCACGGTGTTCTCGATCCAGAAGATGATCTTCTTTTTCGGCGCGACCAACTTGGCCCCGTCTTTCCACGGTGAGCCGTCAGCACGATCCAACCGCCAACGGTTGACGTGACGGACGAACGCGGTGTCGGTCGATTCCTTCGAAAAATCCTTCAACACCGTGTTGAAGTGGCCGACGCGGTCATCGGCGGGGCGGGTTTGAAAGCCCGGCTCGGGGAGTTCGACCAAGCCGTAATGGAGGACGACCGTGGCGCCGCGCGTGTCGATGACAGCATCGCCACCGGTCGGGGCGATGCCGCCGGTGCGGTTGCCCGAGAAGGTCGCTTCGACTTGCAGTTCGACGTTCTTTTTGAAGGTTTTGATCTTGCCCCACGTCGTGCGGTTTTGGTCGAGGAAGCCGATCCCTAAGTCGCCGAAGTCGCTGAAGAAGATCTGGTTGAAGTCGATGAGCACCGTGCCCTTCAGCGGGTTCAGCGCCTTGATCGGCAGCGCCATCAGTACGGAGTCGGAGTAGGTCGTGTCGAGCGCCCGTGCGGCGGGGGTGCCGGCGGCCGCCGTGTAACGGACGTTCCGCCGGACGACAAAGACTTTGTCGCCGACTTTGCGGAAGACCACGACCCACTCGTCTCCGAAGTTCAGCGTCGTGCCGCCGACGCCGGCACCCTTGGCGATCGCCATCGGCACGAGGAAGGGCTTGTCGAACTGGAACTGCGCAATCTCGGCGAAGACGTGTTCGTCTTTGTGGTGCAGGGTGAAGAGGCCTTCGTAGACCTTGGCCCCCTTGACAACGGTGTTGAAGTCCGGGAATTTCTTCTCGGGGGCATCGACCGGGCCGGGGACTTGGCCATGGCCACCGGAGACCGCGACGAGCGCGGCCAACCCGGCGACGAGTAGCAAATTGAGCGAATGCCGCTTCATGGGTGTGCCTTCTTTCGGGTCGGGAACCAATGCGGGCGCAGCGCGAGCCCGCAATCGGTAAATTTAGAGTAGGCGAATGGGGGCGTGGCGTGCAAGCGCCCGGCAATCTGGATCGCTCGGGGAAGCTGGCGAAAGTATGCGGTGCGGTACGATTGTCGGGAATATTCGATGTGAGCCGGACATGACAACATCGCCCGAACACGACGCCTTGCGAGCGGCTGTCCTCGCCGATCCGGACGACGACCTGCCGCGCTTGGTCTTCGCCGATTGGCTCGACGAATCCGGCGACCCGGACCGGGCGCGATTCGTGCGCTCGCAAGTCGCACTGGCGGCGTTACCGGAATGGGATCCGCGAGCCGTGGCTTTGCGGCGGACGCAATCGGACTGGAACGTCAGTCAGTCGATGCACCGCGACTTACCGACCCTTTCGGCGGATCGGGGTTTGCATTGGGTCGCGCAGGATTTGTTCCGCCGGGGCTTCGGGCACTACGCGCAAGTGCCCATCTTGCAAGCTCTTCAACGCGAATTGCCCCGGCTGTTGCACGCCGTGCCGATCCGACGGCTCGGGCTGTACGGGGCGACACTAGAGCAATGGAAGGAGTTCGCCGCAAGCCCGTGGCTACCGTCGATCCGCGAGATCGATTTCGACGGCATCGGCGTCCCATCGGAAGCGATGCGCGAACTCTGCGCCAGCCCCGGTACCACCGGCATCCGGGCCTTGCGCTTCCGCAGTTGCGTCAGCCACGCCATGCCGGTTGTCCTCGAACAACTCTGGCTCAGCCCGCTCGGCCGGCAACTGGAAACGCTCGAGATGGCCCAAGCCCTCGCCGGGGACAATTTCTACTTCACAGAGTTTCTCGAAGCCTTTCACGGCGGCGCCGAGCGATTGAAATCGCTGAAGTTGCAATCGATGGGCTTCGGCCGCAACCATTTGCACCGGTTCTTCAAGTCGAGGAGTTGGAAGCTTGAAGAATTGATCATCGCCGATGAAGGCGGCCCGCCGGGCGTCGATTACTTCGGCTACCCCGATTGCTGGCCCGAATTGCGCACCGTGCGGTTCGACGGGGTGAACGTGAACTTCGAGAGTCCGAAACGCCTCGCGGATAGCCTACTGGCGCCGAAACTGACGGTGCTCGACCTCGCCAATTCGTCGTTGCACCCGGAAGCCGTGCGGGAGCTGTGCAGGGCCGACCACCTCGCCCGACTCCGGATCGTCCGCCTGCGCCGGATGCGGATCGGCAACCGGAGCCTGCGCTATCTGATCCTGTCCCGCTTTTGGAAGAACCTCGTCGAGCTCGACCTGCGGGGCAACCCGATCGACGACAACGGTGCGAAGCAACTGTTGCAGCGCCGACCACCGCCGGAGTTGGAATTGCTGCGGATCGACCGGACCGTCTCCGACGATACCGCCGAGGCTCTGAATTCGCACTACCGGGGCAATGTGGTATTCGAAGAGATGGCCGGATCGAACTGAAACAGGCGAAGCCGGTCGGAAAATGATTCCCGTGCGGATCCACCCCCGCAAAATCATTTCGGAAGACGAGGCCGCGCCAATTCCGACTTTCGGATTCGATTGATCCTATCGCTTCGGTTCGAGCAACTGCGCAGCGAGGGCCCGGACGCGCGGGTTCGGGTGGTCAAGGCTTTTCCGCAGCGATTCGTCGGTGGGAACACCCACGAACTTGGTTCCCATTTTCGACTTCACGTCGGCGACGTCCGGTTCGTGCAACTCGGTTGTGCCATCCAAGGCGAGGAACGGGGACAACTCTTCGAGCTCGGATGAACTGTAAGATTTCCCGGCGTTGAGATCGTAAGCGAAGAAGCAATTGTTGTCATGTCGCAAGCCGAGCAGCCAGCCAGAGTTTGTCCGGTACACTTGCGCGTACTCTTCTACGACTCCGGCCGGGCGGACGATCCGGAGGTATTTCCGCGGGCTGTCGCCGGTGGCTTCGACGAGAACCTGGAACGTGCGCGTCCACTGCGTTTCCGAATGCAAGCGGCCGAGCATCAGGCGCTGACCCTGGAGAAAGCTCGATTCGGCAAAGCAATAGGTTTCGCCGTCCGCGTCGCGGATCTCGCTGTGGATCTGCCAAGGGGCGGGATCGCGGACGAATGCGACCACACAAGAAACAGGACTCGCGAACGCGGTCAGGAACGAGAGCGTCGCGAGCCGCTGTGTCCGCCGATACAGCCCGAGGATCCCGTACACCAGCAGGATCACGATGCAGGCCGTAGCGGTGTAGACCAAATATCGCTTGCACTCCGGGCGGACGACCGTCACGGTGTCGAGATCATCAGCCTGCGGAGTCGCCAAGTTGTTGGTCGTCCAGCTATACGGCAGCAAGGCGATAACGACGAAGATCGCGCTCGATACGGCCACGACAGTCCAGTTGGACACAGTCAGCCAACGGTACGGTCGCGGGTTTACCATCACGATTTTCAACCCATCGAATAGACGGCCAGCTTGTTGTGTCCCGCGAAGGTGATCGTATCAGCCTTCGCGCTCAGCACCATGTCGTGGATGTGGGCGCTCGTCTTTTCCTGCTTCGCCAGCTTCTTCGCGGCGACATCGACGAACAGGAAGAACCCCTCGCCCGCGCCGCCGGCGCCGAGCAGCCAGGCACCGTCCGGGGCGAACCGCAGTTGGTTGACGAGACCCGCGAACTTGTCGCTCTGGAGTTCGACGAGCGGCTTGGCGGGCGATTTCCAGTCGAAGACTTCGATGCGGGCTTTGCCTTCGAGGTGGTCGATGTTGCCGACCTTGCCCATGCCGCCGACGGCGACTTGCGTGCCGTCCGGGCTGAAGGCGACGGAGCGGATGCCGCCGATGCTGTGGAGCCGTTGGGCTTTGTCCCACGTGTACATCGTCGGGGCTTCGAGGGTGCCCAACGACTTGCCGGTCTCGGTTTCCCACACGACGACGTGGCCGACTTTGTCGCCGGTGACCAACATCTTGCCATCGGCACTGAAGGCGATGGCGTAGAGCATGCTGTTGAAGTGCTGCGGCGTCTTCTCTTCGTGCCCCTTCAATTCGCGGATCATTTTGCCAGTCTTGGCGTCCCAGAGTTTGCAGACCATGTCGTCGGCGACGCTGGCGACGACGGTTCCTTCGGCGTTGGCCACGATGCGGCGAATCCACTTGGCGTGGGCGTCGGTGGTGCGGAGCACCTCGTTTTTGACCGTGTCGTACCAGGTCATCTTGCCGTCGTAGCCGCCGCTGATGAGCGTCATCCCCGCCAATGCGACGGTGGTGACGTAGCTCTCGTGCTTGTACAGATCCTTGGCTTCGAACTTCGCGGCGGTCACATCGGCTTCCGACACATTGAAGTCGGAGGAACCGAAGAAGACGCGGCCGGAGTTGGGCACGCGCGCCACTCCGAAGGGGATGCTCGGGCGGCCGAATTCCTTGACGAGCTTCAGCGAATCGGGCGATGGGGATTTCATGGGAGGGCCGTGGGGTTAAGCGTATGGGTAGCCGAATTCGATGTAGTCCGGAGCTTCGTTTCCAACTTGGACAATATGTGTCTTGATCCGCGGGTAGCCACCTTCATCCATCTGGCTGACCAACTCGTCAAAATCATCGTTGCCGACTTCTTTTCCTTCGCTGATCGCAACGAATCGTTCGGGTGGATACTTTGCTTCCAATTCATCCAAAAGTCGATGGTACTCCGGATTGTTCTGGCTCCGATATTCGATGTGGATCATGGCAATCGCTCATGCACGACTTAGATACCGGGGAGTTCCGAGCGAATCCGAATGCGACTTTCATCCACGATCCGCAATTTCCCGACGATTGATTCACCCGTTGACAACAGTACGAGTGCTCGTTCCATCAACGACAAAAACCAAATGGTCAATTGTCTTCGAGGCCGAAGCACAATGATTCCCGGATAGAGGCTCGGTGGGTAACGGCGGATGTCCATGAAATCCGTATCGAGCGTCACCAGAATACGGCCTTCGGAGTTGCAAACCGCAATCGCAGTTGGATCTGCGAATCCTTTCATCCCTTGATTGGCCACCGTCATCGCATCGTGACCGGCCGCTCTCAAGTTCTCGGCGATTTCTGCGGGAAGGTTTTCGTCGATCTTGAAAAGCATTATGCCGCTTCGGGTAGGTTGACGATTCGCCCGGAAGCCAGATCCGCCGCATAGTACATCGCCGCTCGAATATCTTCGGCGGTCAAAGTCGGGTAACTTTTGAGCAGCTCGGCATCTGTAGCGCCCGCAGCCAAGTTGTCAAGCACCACCGTTACCGGAATGCGTGTCCCGGCAATGCAAACTTTGCCGTGGCAAACATCCGGTTTCGAGCTGATTCGATCCTGCCATCGCATGGTGAGGTCCTCGGAATAGAAACGCACACCCCCCATTCTACCCCACCAGCTCCTTGATCGGTTCGAACCCCGGATCGACCAGCGGGATCGGCCGAGCGCCCAGGTAGTAGCTCTTGTCGTGCTTGATCCCCAAGCACTCGTAGATCGTCGCGAACAACTGCCCGGCGTTCACTTCGTCCTTCACCACTTTGTTGCCCTTGTCGTCGCTCTTGCCCCAGACGGCGCCGCCCTTCGCTTTGGCGCCGGTCATCGTCATGCTCCAAGCGCTGGCGAAGTGATCGCGGCCGAGGCTCGAATTGATCGCCGGCGTGCGGCCGAACTCGCTCAGCGTCACGATCATCACGTCGTCGCTCAGACCGCGTTCGGCGAGGTCGTCGATGAGCGTTGCCATGACATGGTCGAGTTCCGGCACCATCTCTTGGTGCGTCTCGAAGTTTTGACCGTGGCTGTCCCACCAGGCGCGGGCCACGCGGACGAACGGCACCCCGGCTTCGACCAACCGGCGGGCGATGAGGCACTGCTCGCCGAACTGCGTCTTGCCGTACTTGTCGCGTACCTTTTGCGGTTCCTGGGTCACGTCGAAAAGTTTTTCGGACGCCATGATACCGCGGACGCGCTCGTAAGCTTGGTTGTGGCTGCCGAGCGTGTCCGACTGCCGGCCTTTGCCGAACTCTTTGCTGAGCAAATTCCGGAGTTCGCCGCGTTGGACATGGTCGATCTCGGAGACGCCGTCGAGTTTGCGGATGTATTCGGGGATGTTGTTGGTCGTCAGTTCCATCGGGGCGTAGCGCGAGCCGAGGAAGCCGCTGTCGCCGGGGGTCGAGCCGCGGCCTTCGGTCTGCGTGTAGAAGGTGACGTAGTCGGGGACCTTGCTGTCGATGCGGCCCATTTCGCGGGCCAGCACGGCGCCGAGGTCGGGGTAGCGGACGCCGCCGACGTCCATACGGCCACGCATCATGATCTTGGCGCCGCTGCCGTGGTCGCCGTTCTTCGTGTTCAGCCCGCGGATAACGCAGGTCGTCTTCATCCGCTTGGCCATCTCGGGCATCAGTTCCGAGATTTCGGTGCCGGGGACGTCGGTCTTGATGGCGCGGAACGGACCGCCGGTGCTGGCGCCCGGCTTCGGATCCCACGTCTCGAGTTGGCTGGCGCCGCCGGCGAGCCAGAGAAGGATGACGCGCTTCTGTTTCTTTTTCAGTTCCCCCGCAAGCACGGGGTTGCTGAGGACATCGAGGGCCGACATCCCGGCGAAGGCCGCGGCGCTGGTCGCCGCCGTCGAGAGGAATCCACGGCGATTGACGGCGTGATCTTCGGAACCGCAGAAGAAGGATCGGGACATGTCTGCCTCAGTGGTCGGTGGTCATTGGATGGTTGTCGGCAAATCCAGCGTTCAGTTCAAAGTCCGTGGTGATCGGCAGTCAGTGTTTTCGGTCTTTTCCGACCACAGACCACTACCCACTCCTCAATGGTTGAATCGGAATTCGGGGCTGGCGAGCAAGGCCCAGAGCAGTTGGCGGTTGGCTTCGGCGAGTCGGTCCGCCCGGCCCGCGAGGAAGGCCGTGAAGGCTTTGGATTCGGTTTCGGTGATCGCCCGACCGAAGACAGATTGCGCCATCAATTTGCCGATGGCAGTCGGGTTGGCTTCGGCCTTCGCCCGGGCCAACAGGGTGCCCGCGCCGTCGGTAAGGAATTCTTTCTGGATGCGGTCGCTATTGCTGAAGAGCAGCGCTTCGCTGACGCCGATCTGGAAGTTATCCACGCCCGGCTGGGCGATAAGCGAGGCGAAGCCGCGGGCCGATTGCTCGATCTGCTCGATCTTCTTTTCGAATTCGTCCGGCTTCAGATTCTCGAACTGCAGAGGGTCGGTCGAGGCGATCTTGAGCGACGACGCCAGTTGCTGCGGGGTCAGGGCTTTCAAGCGGGCGACGGCGAACGTGCTGGCGAGGGGTTGCGATTCGCTCTCGTAGACACTGGCCCGAGAGTAAGCTTGGCTCAACACAATGCCGCGGGTCAGCACTTTGAGGTCGTACTTCGCGGCCTTCATGCGCTCGGCGAGGGCCTCGAGCAGTTCCGGGTGCGACGATTCGTTTTCGGAGTGCATCTGATCGAGTGGCGTCACGAGTCCGTAGCCCAGGTAGCGGTGCCAGAGGCGGTTCGCGATCGACTTGGCGAAGAAGGCGCTCTCTTTCGGTTGCAGGGCGAGTTTGACCAACTCGGCCCGGGCGCTGAATGCCGGTGCCGGCGGGGCTTTCTTCTCGGCTTTGGCTTTGTCGATGGACTCTTTGTCCTTCTTCTGCTCGTCTTTATCGAGTTCGCGGATCGTCTTGGATTCGACGTTCGCCCCGGTGAGGAACATCAGCTTGGCCTTCACCTCCGGGCCTTTCGTCGGTTTGTACTTCACCAGCCCGGCTTCGCGCTCGCCCAAGAAGCCGCTCGCGTCGTAGCTCCGGGCGAAGAAGCCTTTCAACCCGTAGAAGTGCTCTTGGGTCCAGTCCTTGACATTCGGGTGATCGTGGCATTGGGCGCAGCTCACGTTCACGCCGAAGAAGGCGACGCTGACATCCGCCGTGAGTTTGTCGAGATCGGTGAGCTTGGGCCGGAGGTAGTTCGTGGCACCTTTTTTCTTCGGGTCATTTTCGTCGGGCAGCATCAAGTCGCGGAAGATGGCGTCCCACGGGCGGTTGTCTTGCAGCGCCAGTTTGAGGTAGTCTTGCAAGCCGGACTTCCCAGCTTGCTCGCTGAGCATCACCTCGAATTGAATCGCTTGGAAGCGGGCGAAGGCCGGAGAGGCGATCAAGCGATCGACCAGTTGGGCGCGCTTGATCGGATCTTTCGAGTTCACATAGGCATCGACTTCGACCGGCGTCGGGATGCGCCCGACGAGGTCGAGTGTCAATCGGCGGATGAGCGCCGCGTCGCCGGCCTGAACCGCCGGGGCGATGCCTTCGGCTTTGAGCTTCGCTGCGATCTGTTCGTCGATGACGGCTTCGATCGATTTCTCGGCGGCGAACGCCGGCGAGAGACCGATCGCGAGGGTCGCCAGTAGACAGAGGAACCTCATGGGATCCTGCCGATAGAGGGGTGCAAAAGGCGGGCGCAGCAAGTCGAGCGCACAGTGCGCGGTGGGAGGGCTATATCAGGATAACCTCCGTTACGGCGAATGCAAGCGAAATGTCACATCACGTAGCGTCGCTTCGCGGCGTCGGCGGCGTTGCACGCGGCGCAGCTGCCGCGGACGATGAGATCGTAGCCCGCGACGCGGAATTGCTTCTGGGTGGCGACCCCCTGCACGGCTTCCACGATTCCCTCGTGGGTGAACTCGATCATGGTGCCGCAGTTCGAGCAGACGAGGTGCTCGTGCCAAGGGTAGCCGTAGTCGTGGTCGTACACGGTCCGCGCGCCGATTTCGATTTTCCGCAGCAGCCCCGCTTCGACGAGTTTGGCCAGCGTGCGATAGACCGTCGCCCGACTGACGGTGCGCTCGGCCTTTTTCAACTCGGCGAGGAGTTCGTCGGTATCGAAGTGGCTGTGCTTTTCGAAAATGTGGCGGACGAGTTCGCGCTGCTGGTCGGTGTAGCGCTGCGGCTTGGGCCGGCTGGTCAGAAATTCGCGAAAGCGTTCTTCGGGGGATTGCGAAACCGCGACCGACGGCAGGGGCACGGGGGAACTCCGGGGCTACCGCGTTTCTTCCAAGCGGCGGAACATCAACTCTTCGGCCAAGGCCCAGCGCTCGGAGGTATCGTAGTGTCCCGCGGCGATCAGCCGTTGGATGTGCGCCACGAAACCCCGGCGGATGCCTTGGGCGTCCGGCGCTTCGTTGCGATAATCCGTCGGCTCGCGCTCGGCGGAGGTGTCGGGGTCGATCATGGTGGCCCGGTATCGGATGGCCGGGGGCAGTTCGTTCGCTGGGGAAGGCGGAACCAAACGGAGCCGCCAAGATAGCCAACGCTGGGGAACGTCACGCATCGGAGCGGTATCTCACTTAGTTCTACACGAGAAACGGGGGCGGGGTGAGACCGGTTCGGAATTTTTTCCGATTCCGCGCGTCCGGCAGTCGGGTGGAGGCCGGCACGGGTTCACTTGTCCACCCGCCCACCGAAGGTATTCTACGCAGTGCTATCGTCGCGTGCGCCGGGAGGAATCGAAGATTTTCCGACGGCGGATGCGGAACGGCTTACCCAAAGTGTCGCGCCGCGCGCGTCGCGCGGGTGGTGCGCGACGCGCGGCGCAGGAACGCCCACACCCGGATTCTTGCGCCGCCGAGTCGCGAACGGCTCAAGTCGAAAAAGTCGGCCGTTATCCGACGCGCGGCGACTCGAGTTCCGCCAGCGGTTCCATCGGCAGCCTGGCCGCGACCGTCAGCGTGAAGGTGCTCCCCCGGCCGACTTCGCTGTGCAACGCCACGTTGCCGCCGAGCAGTTTGGCCAACTCGCGGACGATCGATAGCCCCAACCCGGAGCCGCCGTGTTCGCGCGTCAGCGGGTTCGAAGCTTGGCGAAATTTCTGGAAGATCATCTCGTGTTCTTCGGGCGGGATACCGACGCCCGTGTCCGCGACGGCGAGGATCAACCGGTCGGCCGCGTGGCTCGCGCTCAGCGTGATCCGACCGCCGTCCGGCGTGAATTTCACCGCGTTCGAGAGCAAATTCGCTACGATCTGCTTCAATTTGCCGATGTCTTGGCGGATCTCGGGCCAATCCGGGGCGACCTGCACGAGGAGTTCGATTTCTTTCTTTTCCGCTTGCGGACGGAACAGCATCGCCGCCTGTTCGCAAAATGTCGGCACGTCCACCGGCTCGGACTTCCACGCCGTCTTCCCGGCTTCGAGCTTCGCCAAGTCCAAAATCTCATTGATGATGACCAAGAGCTGTTTGCCGCTGGTGTTGATGTTCGCGGCCCAACGCTGTTGCTTCTCCGAAAGCGTCGGCGAGTTGATCAACATTTCCGAGAAACCGTTGACGATATTCAACGGCGTGCGGAATTCGTGCGACATCGTCGAGAGGAAGTCGGCCTTCAACTTCCCCGATTGGAATAATTGCAAATTGGCCCGGGCCAAGTCATCCACTTTCTTGTCGAGCTCCGCGATCAGGCCCCGGTTGCGATCCTGCATTTGAATCAAATTGCTGAGCATCCGGTTGAACGCCACCGATAAATCTTCGAATTCGTCGCCGGTTTGGATGTCGCTGCGAACCGAGAACCGCCCGGCAGCGATGGCGTCCGCCACCGATTTCAAATGCTTCACCGGCTTCACGATCACATAGCGCACGATCAAATAGCTGCCCGCGAGCAGGGCCAGCGTCGTGCCCAACGCGAACGCGATCAAGATGGCCCGGTTCTGATGCAACCCGGATTCGATCATTTCCGACGACAGCCGAATCTGCACGATCCCCATGAGCTCGCCGGGTTGCAAATTCGGGTTGGCCACCGGCGGCTTGCCAAGCGGCCCAAGAGATGTTTCGCCTGCGAATGCGGCCATCTTCGCGGGATCGCGATGGCAGCCGACGCACGACTGTTCCGCCCGCACGGCACCGTAATATAAGAACACTTTTTCGCTGCGCACGAAGCGCGTGTCTTCGGTCAAGTCCGGCTCGGCCTGCATTTTTCGCAAGATCGGTATGTCTTCCGGATCGGGCCGGTTCGCCGGTTTGGTCGAGTCGAGGAGGATGAGCTTGCTTTTGTAATCTTGGAGGTCGTTCGGCCACGACTTCACCGATTGGCGATGGAACTCGTCCATGCCCTTGAGGAGTTCTTCGTTCCGGCGAATGTGCACGTGGGTGATCGTCGGCGAGACCAGCGTTCGCCCCGTGTGCGTGAGTTGGTCGTAGGCCAAGTCTTCGGTGCGGTTCGCGTAGATGCCGAAGCTCGACGCCATGAGCACGAGCACCAAGCCCCCGAGGAGGTAGCGGCTTTTCCGCTCGAGGTTGGTCTCGCCGAGCAAACGTTTGAAAGCGCGGTACGACATGCGAATACTATACAATTCCCCGATGCCGCGCCGCTCGCTACTCCTGCTGTTGCTCCTCGGTTGCTCGCCGAAACCGGTGCCGACGACCGCCGTCGCGCCGGAAGCGCACGAAGTTGCGGGCGTCCACAATTTGCACCGCGTCGCTCCCAACCTCTGGAGCGGCAGCAGCCCGGAGGGAGACGCTGGATTTATGTCGTTGAAATCCCTCGGCGTGAAGACGGTGATCTCCGTGGACGGCGCGACGCCGGATGTCGCGGCCGCCGAGAAACAGGGCATCCGGTATGTGCATCTGCCCGTGGGTTACCACGGCATCGGCCGCGACCGCGCGCTGGAGTTGGCGAAGGCGGTGCGCGATCTCCCCGGCCCCGTCTACGTGCACTGCCACCACGGCAAACACCGCGGCCCGGCGGCGATCGCCGCGATTCAATTGTGCCTCGATCCGAGTTTCACCCCGGAGCAAGCCGAGGGGTGGATGACGCAAGCCGGCACCGATCCGCGTTACAAGGGATTATTTGAACTGCCCCGCACATTGAAGCGACCGACGACGGAAGACCTCGACCGGGTTTCGAGCGAATTCCCTTCGGTGAATCGCGTCGCCGATCTCGCGAAGTGGATGGTCGAAATCGATGCGACTTGGGACAAGCTGAAAGCCGCCCAGGCCGCCGGCTGGATAAATCCGGCGGCTTCGGCTGGGGACGCGGTACTCTTGATCGAGCAGTACCGCGAGGTGAAACGCCTCCCCCTCCCGCAGAAACAGGGCTTCGCGAAATACCGCGAGACGGCCGAGGCGGAAGCATCGAAGTTGGAACAAGCCTTGAGAGTGTCGGATACGAAAGGGGCCACGGCGGCATTCCTCGCGGGCAAATCCGTTTGCCAAACGTGCCACGATGATTTCCGCGACCGAGCGGAGTGACGGGTCGAATCTTCAGGAGGAAGTCGGGAATGCGGGGACTGGCGGCGCATCGCTTCGGGCATTATCTGCTGCTTCTGGCCGTCGGGTCGGCGCTCGTCTTTCCCTGGCTGGGTGCGCCCTCGCTCTGGGACGACGACGAAGGCGTGAACGCCGAGTGCGCCCGCGAAATGGCCGAGACCGGCACTTGGGTCGTCCCCCTCTTCAATTGGGAACTCCGCACCGCCAAGCCGGTGCTGCTCTACTGGACCCTCCGCCTCAGCTACGATACCTGCGGCGTCAACGAGTTCGCGGCCCGGCTCCCGTCGGCCCTCGCTTTCCTCGGTTCGATCCTGCTGACCTACGAACTCGGCCGGCGGATGTTCGATGCGACCACCGGCCTGCTCGCCGGGGTCATCGCCGCATCCACACTCGAACTGGTCAAACTCGGCCACGCCTGCACACCCGATTCGCTGCTGATTCTGTTCCTGCTGGGCTACTTCTACGCCTTCTGGCGCGGGCACGAATCGGGCCGGCGGAGCTGGTACATCCCCTGCGGTATCGCCAGCGGCTTGGCCATGCTCGTCAAGGGGCCGGTCGGCCTCGTGTTCCCGGCGACCATCGTCGCCATCTACTTCCTCCGGCACCGCGAACTGCACCGGATGTTCGACCGCCGCATGATCGCCGGCGTCTTCGCTTGGATCGTGGTGGCGATCCCGTGGTACGCGCTCGTCTCGGCCGAAACCCGCGGCGAATGGACGTGGGCCTTCTTTTTGAAGGAGAACGTCGGACGGTCCACCGAGCCGATGGAGAATCACCGCGGCCCGTGGCTCTACTACCTCGGCGTGCTCGCCATCTTTTTCGCCCCGTGGAGTTCATTCCTACTGGCCACGCTGCGCGATGCGTGGATTCGGGCGAAGGTCGTCGGACCCGAATCCCGGACGGTGCGCTTCCTGCTGATCTGGATCGCCGTCTTCGTACTGGCCTTCTCGCTGATCGCGACGAAACTTCCGCATTACATCGCCCCGGCCTACCCGGCCTTGGCGATCCTCACGGCGAGTTACCTCGTCCGCTGGATGCGCGGCGAATTCGAGATGCCACGCTGGGTCACCGTCGCCGCCGTGCTCGGCTTCATCTCGACGGGCTTGGCGGTTGCAATCGGCTTGGTCGCCGTCGGACAGACGATGGAAAAAGTGCGAATCCTCGACGCCCTCGCAGCTTGGGCCTGGATCGGCTTATTCCCGATCATCGGCATCGGCCTGTTTGCGAGGTGCGCCCGGCGCGGCCAACGACAGTGGGCTGTCACTGCACTCGCCGGCACGACGTTCGCCTTCGCCGGTCTGCTCATCGCTTATCCACCGGTGATCGTCGATCGGGCGAAGGCGGTCAAGGCGCTCGTCGCCGAGTCCGGGGCCCGCGACGTTTACCGGGATGTCCGCGTCGGCAGCTACGACTACTCGCAGCCCAGCATCACCTACTACACGGGCCGCCGGGTCCAGCGAATGCAGTCGCCCGAGCATGCGGCGGAATTTCTGGCCATGCCGCACGGTTCGTACTTGTTCGTGACGGCCCCGACTTGGGACGAATGGGTCGTGCGGTTCGCGAAGCCGCCGTGGCGCATCGCAGCCCGGCACTACGATTTCTACCGCAACTGCGAAGTACTGGTAGTGGTGAACGATCGTTAGATGGGTACTCGGTCGGCTCGGACAAGCCCGATTTTGCGAATCGCATCCATCGGCTCACCCTTGTCGCATCCGCGCGAACGCGGCGACGGCTTCTTCTTGTTCCGTAGTTTCGATCGAACCGCGGCGCAAGTCGCGCACCTTGCGAATCGCGGCGTCCGCAGAGAACCCCTGCGCCACAAAATACGCCGCCAGAACCGTACCGGTGCGACCCTTGCCCGCCGCACAATGCACGGCCACGGCCATGCCCGACCGCCCGGCGCGCCCGATAGTTTCGACGGCTTGAATCAATTGCTCTTCGGTCGGGGCAGAAAGATCGGGCACCGGCAGATGCACCGCCATCATGCCGGCGTCGTTGACGTACCGCCGTGGCAGCGGGTCTTCGGTCAGGGAGATGACCATGTCGATGCCGTTGCGGCGGAGCCACAGGAGGTCCTCCGCATCCGGGAGGGCCAACGCCGCGAGCCGGGGTTTGTCGACCCAACTGAATTCGGGCGGCATAGGGTGGGATCCATTTCAAACCCGAGCGGTGGGCGTCAGCCCTCCGAGGAAGCGAAGCGGAGTGACAATAGCGATATCGGAGGGCTTACGCCCACCGCTCGGGTGACCATCACGCCTTGATCATATCCTTCACCGTCATGCCGCTCGGGATCATCGGCAGCACGTGCTCTTGGTGGGGCACCAGCACATCCAGCACGAAGGCCCCTTCGCCCTCGATCATTTCGATCAGCGCGTCGTCGAGTTCCTTCCGACTGCTGACGGTGCGCGACGGGATGGCGAAGCCTTTGGCCACTTGGGCGAAGTTCGGGTACGGTTCTTCGTCGTGGCCGGCGCCCAAGTACGTCTGGCCGCGGTTGCTGTTGAAGAAGCGGTCTTCCCACTGCATCACCATGCCGAGGTGCTGGTTGTTGAGCAGCATCACCTTCGCGCCGATCTTCTCGGTGTGGCAGCAGGCCAATTCTTGGATGTTCATCAGGAACGAACCGTCGCCGTCGATGTCGATGCAGAGCTTCTTCGGGTGCGCGACTTTGGCCCCCATCGCGGCGGGGAGGCCGAAGCCCATGGTGCCGAGGCCGCCGCTGGTGATCCAGCGGCGCGGTTGGTTGAATTGGAAGAACTGCGCCGCCCACATTTGATGCTGGCCGACGCCCGTGGTGATGATCGTATCGTCGAGTTGGCCGCGCTCCTTCAGCAGTTCGTACAGCCGGCGGATGGCGTACTGCGGGATGATGAGGTCGTCGTGCCGTTCGGGCACCTTCATCGGCTCGTTTTCGCGCCATTCGTCGATCTGTCGCAGCCAGTCGGTGTAGCGGCCACCGCTGACCAAGTCGGCGTAGTCGTCTTCTTTCAACATCGTGTTGAGGTCGGCGAGCGCCGTCTTGAGGTCGCCGTGGACGGGGATCTGCGCGTGCTTGTTCTTGTGGATTTCGCTGTTGTCGATGTCGATGTGGACGATCTTGCCGTGCTTGCAGAACTCGGCGAGCTTGCCGGTCACGCGGTCGTCGAATCGGACGCCGAAGGCGAAGAGCAGGTCGGCGTCGTTGACCGCGTAGTTGCTGGTGACGGTGCCGTGCATGCCCAGCATGTCGAGGCTGAGGTAGTGATCGGCCGGGAAAGCGCCGAGGCCGTGGAGCGTCATGGCGACGGGGATACCCAAGCGGTCGGCGAACTTCCGCAGTTCATCGGACGCACCGCTATGGATGGCGCCGCCGCCGACGTAGAGCATCGGCCGCTTGCTGGCGCGGAGCGCGACGAGGATCGGTTCGAGTTCCTTGCGCGGCGCCCGGCGGAAGGGTTTGTACCCCGGCAGGTTCATCGCCACGTCCCAATCGGGAAGCACCTTCTTCACCTGCACGTCCTTGCA
>JBBRUN010000015.1:0-24503 GCA_038247765.1 Gemmatales bacterium
CATCGACAGCGATCCCGTTCGGCTGCGAATGGCCGAGGAGAATCTGAAAGCCTACGGGCACCCGGGCAATTTCATCGCGGCCGATCTGCTGACCGAACCGCTGCCGTTGGTGCCGGCTGCGTTCGCCGATCCCGGCCGGCGCTCCGAGGGGAAACGGTTCCTTTCGCTGCAAGATTACGCACCTCCGCCGGGGGAGGTGATCGCCCGACTGCCCAAGAACTTCCCCATCGGCTTCAAGCTGGCGCCGGGCGCTTCGTGGGAAGACCTCGGTTTGTTCCCCGGCGAAGTCGAGTTCATCGCGCTCGATGGCGAGCTGAAAGAATCGGTGCTCTGGCTCGGCGACTTGCGGACGACAGCCCGCCGGGCGACGCTGTTGACTTCGGCGGGTAGCCGGTTGACGATGGAAGCGGAGACTGTGGACGAGCGCCGCGATCAGGTGGAAGTCGGTGCCTATTTGTACGATCCCGAAGCGGCGGTGAACCGGGCCGGACTGGTACCGAACTTGGCGACGGCGCTGGACGCTTCGCCCGTGGACGCCGTCGTGCAGTTGCTGACAGCCGATTGTCACCGGGAGACGCCCTTCGCCACCGTCTACCGCGTCGATGCGCTGTTGCCGTTGGATGCGAAGAAGATTTCGGCGTGGTTGCGCTCGAACGACATCGGCCGGATCACGGCGGTCAAGCGCGGCTCGCTCGCCGATACCGACGAACTGCAAAGCAAATGGAAATTGTCCGGTGCGAAGCACCGCTTCGTGCTGTTCACCCGGGCCTCGTCGCAGCAAGTCGCAATCGTGGCGGAGCGCGTCTGAGGAGCGCCCGAGGAGCTATCGGGGAACCACCGCCGCTTTCACCCGTTGCGGTGCCCGGTGAATACTCGGCCTTCCAAGAGCGGCCCGTACATATCGGGGCGGCGCCAGTTTACGCGGTCGATTTCGTAATCGCCCGGGATGTTCACGACGAGTTTGTCCCGCGCCGCGGCCGGGTCGATGTCGGCGTACAAGATCGCTTCGCGGTCGTGGAAGGCTTTATCGATCGACTCGCCGAACGGATCGGTGATCGAACTGTGGCCGATGTAATGGAAACCCGATTCGACGCCGATCCGGTTGACCGCCGCGAAGTAGATTTTGTTTTCGAGCGCCCGCACGGGTGGTGTGAGGGTGGCCGATTTCATCGCTTTGTCGGCCCAGTTCGTCGGCAGGATCGCGAGGTCGGCCCCCAGCAGCGTGAGCACTCGGGTGGTCTCCGGGAAGCCGCCGTCGAAGCAGATGTGCAAACCGATTTTCAACCCGCCGAGGTCGTGGACGGCCATCGGTCGGTTGCCGGGGTCGGTGAAGCGATCCGCCCCGACGCAGGGCAGGTGCAACTTCCGATAGCAGGCGATGGGGCCATTCGGCCCGATGAGCGCGGCCGAGTTGAAGAGTTTGTCGCCGGCGGTCTCGAAGAATCCGTAGACGCACCAGACGCCGAGGCGGGCGCAATCGTCGGCGAGGATCGCCGCGCTGGGGCCGGCGAACGGCTCGGCGTGCGCGGCGATTTCGGCCCGGCTACCGAATCCGTAACCGGCGAGGCTGCACTCGGGAAAGACGACGACCTTGGCGCCGTTCCCCACGGCCGCCGCAAGGTGGCGCCGGACGTTCGCGCGGTTGCCTGCGATGTCGCCGAGGGTGCAATCCATTTGCACGCCGGCCAGTTTCCAAGTTGGCATGGTGGTTCCCTGCGGGGTTCGGCGGATCACTTGGCCGGTTTTTCGACGGCGAATTTGTCCAGCAATGCCAAATAGCGGGTCGCGTACACCGACATAGGGTCGTCGGGGCCGACATTCAAATACGCGACGGGCACGCCCTGCGGTTTCAAGGCTTCGGCGAATCGTTTGCGGGCCTCCCGGTTATCGCCGGCTTGCAGCGCCGTCAGGCCCAGGTCGTAATGGAGCAGCGATTCGCGCACCAAATCGACGCGGTATTGGATGACCGGATCGACGAATTGCATCGGCCCGCCGGCCACGGCCGCAATGGAGACACGCCGATCTACCGGCGGTTTCTTGAGGTACTCGAGCATATCTGGGGACATCTTCGGTAGCTGGCGGAGTTTCTCGCGGGTATCCTCGGCCACTTTGTCGAAGTCCCCTTCGAGGCGGGCTTGGATCGTGCGGAGTTGATTGAACGCCGCCCGGCTCGGCGCCAAGCGAGCGTCGTTCGTGTTGTCCTGTTCGGCCTTCTCGAGGACTTTCGAGACGTTCGTCAATTGCTGCGCGGCTTTATCGAGTTGGCCGCTTTCCAATTGGAACGAGATCGCTTGGAGGTTCAAGCCGATCGCGGACGTGCGGAAGATCACGAAGCCGTCGTTGGTCTCGCGGATCTCGGCGGTGGAAAGCAAGTATCCGAACCGCTGGATCAGCACTTGGGCGAGACGCCCGGGCAACCGGATATCGAGTCCGCTTTGCGGCACGCTTTCCCAATCCGACTCCGAGAAAATCAGATCCATCGCCCGGCCGATGAGGTTGCGCTCGACGCACGCCATGAATTTCTGCGTGATGCCGGTGTTCTTCGTTTCCGTGCTGAAAGCCTCGCTCCGTTTGCCAATGTCGCGCCGCAGCCGATCTTCCAAGGTCTGCGTGCGGGCTTTGACCCAAGCCGCATCCTTGGGTTTCATCTTCTCGCGGGTTTCGCCCGGATCTCGATCCGGGTCGAGCACCTCGCTCGTCAGCTTGGAGTACATGTTTTCGAGGTCTCGTTGCGAGGGCTGCGGCCGGCCTTCGAACTCCAACCCCTGGAGGTACTTCGAGACGATGGTTTCGGCGGTGATGCGGCGGTAAACATCGCGGACTTGACGCAGCCGCGGGGCGGGGGGAACCATATCGTCCGGGGCGTTTTTGATCGCGGCGTTCGTTTTGGCGAGGACGTCGAGCGCCAAGTCCAACTGACCCGATTCGATATGGAGCAGGAACAGCGCGAGCTCGTTCTCGATCGTCTTTTGGTACAGGCCGTCTTTGCCGTTGGGGGAGACGGCCGCGCGATCCAAGAAACGCCGCCGCCCCGTGATCTGCTGTCGCTTCGTTTCCGAATTGTCGAGTGCCCCCAAGAAACTCAGCGTATAGGTATCGGCGAGCACCGCGTGCGGTTCGGGATCGTCCGGCGTTTCGAAGATCGCCCGACGCGCGGCCCGCTGCGCCAATAGCGCGTAGGCCAGTTCGTCCGGATTCGGCAAACGCGGGCCTGGGTCGAACGCCCACTGCATGACCGGTCCGGCGCCGATCCCGGCGACATCCGCGACTTGGCGGCGTTGGAGCCAGTTATTTTGGGCCCCGGCGGATGATTTCCGGGCCAAGTCCAAGAAGAGCATCGCGTCGTCCGTGGCGACGGAGCTGGGGTCGTAGCGGGCGGTGAAGTCGGCGAGCCAACTGTCGACCGGGACGAGCGGCGGGATCGACTTGCCCGACGGGATCGCCGGGGCGCTCGCGGCGAACGCTTCGCGCTCGGGGGTATACGGGAGATTGTCGCGCGTCGCCCGGCCCGTGGGCGTGTCGGTGCGACATAAGATCGAAACGCGGCCGTCCAAGTGTAACAGCGCGGTCTCCGAGCCTTTCCCCGGCACTTCGAATTCGCCGATGACCCGGAAAATCTGCTCCCAGCGCACGCGTTGGTTCCACTGGCCCAGCACGAAGTAATCGGCGCGGTATTTGTCGGCGATCGTCTTGATCCGGTGTTCGTCCAGCCTCGCCTGCGTTTCCTCTTCCGTTCCCCTCGGTCGGAATTCGTCGCGGATCGCGGCCAGATCGACCAATTCCGGCCCGTGGAAGCGGAACCGGGAGTTCAAGAAGACCTTCTCGCTCGGTGCGAACCAAGCGCAGTAATCGCCCGTGTCGTAGAAGGAGAGCAAGCCGCGCGATTCCGGTGGTAAGCCGCCTTCCGCACGCCATTCTTGGATGAGTTTCGCCCCGCGCGACAAGCCGACTTCTTCTTCGATGCCCCAACTCACCCGGCGGTTGTAAGCGACCAGCGTAGTCGTGATCGGCGCGTGCAAGTAACCGGGAATCGTCGCGGCGACCGAGGCCACGAGCAACGCGATGGAAACGATCCGCCCGACGCCGCTGGAATTCAATATCAGTTTGGTCGTGGAATCGTAGACGCCTTGCAAACGGTAGCGGGACAGTCCGTTGAGGTGGGCCGCCGCGAGCGGGATGCCCGCGATGACGGCGAACGGGATAAACCGGTAGTGGAGGACGGCCAAGGCGACGAGGGCGAACCAGAGCAAGACGTGCGTGGCTCGCAATCGGGAAAATCCGCCCCCGAGCAAAAGCCCGGAACCGACGACCACGACCAGCGTGGCGATGCCGGTGATGTTGTACGCCCGCTCCGGCGCCTCGTAATACGGTTCGCTCATCGGCGACAGAATCAACGACGTGAGGGCTTTGTCGCCGGAGAACACATCGCCCCAACCGAAGGTCAGTTCGAAGGGGACGAGTTGCTCGATGGCGTCGATCGGGCTCCGCACGAGCGCACCGAGGAACATCGGGTTCAGCAATACGCCCGCAATGCACAACGCCAACGCCCGTAGCAGCGGGAGTTCGGCCGGCGCCGACCAGAATGGATCGTCCGCCGGCTCCGGTGCCTCTTGGCCCGCCGTCAGGGAATTGTGGATCTTCTCGCCGCCCCAGACCAGCAATACCGTCAGCGGCCCCAAGAAAAAGAAAGCATCGGTGCAAGCCCACAGCCAACAGACGCCGCCGAGAATCGCGGGCATGCGCCACTTGTTGCCATTCCAGTTCCCGCGGTAGAGCAGCACGAGCACGACCGACTGGAGCAAAATGCCGAAGACGAACGGCCGCAGCGAGGCGAGCGAACCGCACGCCACGGCCCCGCAGCCGGCGACCATCGCCCACGGCCACAGCGATTGCTCGGGCCGCCGAAGCAGGAAAAGCACGGCGAAAGCCGCGGCGAAGGCCAACGCTTTCAACGCTACCGCTGTCGCACCGGTCTCGTCCGCGCTGTAGGCGACATACAGGATGATGTCGAAGATCCAGTTCGAATTCACCCAGGCTCGGTCGGCGCCCGTGTAGCTCAGCGGATCGCCGCCGATCGGGTGATTCCCTTGGAGAATCAGCCGGCCGGTGCCGAGATGCCGCCAGATGTCCGCGTTGCGGGCGGTGTACGACGCGAGGAGAAACGCCAACAGCACCGCCAGGATGGCCAGCGCGGTATCGACCGGCTTGAACCAGTCGGGCCATTTGGCCATCACCACGAGGGGAGGCGCAACCTCTTCGCCGGGAAGTGCTTCCGCGATGGGCGGAGCGAGGGGATCGACCGCGGCGGGCGCAGGCGCATCCGGCACGGCCGTAGGGGCGGAAATTTTCATGCGGAACCCGATGCTGCGAGTACGGAAAAGATAATGGGATTACCCTAGTTGACCCGCCACAGCGGTCAAGCGTCGGGGTGCCTACGAAAACAGCTCATCGCGAACAAAATCCAAGAATCGTTGCTAAATCCTTGGCGAGCCAGCACAACCATCGGCTATGCGATTTAGCTTTCGGAGCTTTCGCTGCTTTCGCTGCTTTCGGAGCTTTCGCTGCTTTCGCTGCTTTCGCTGCTTTCGCTGCTTTCGCTGCTTTCAGCAGGGGGGGTATGCAGAATGACTGAAAGCTAAAACCTAAAGTCGGCTCAAAGGGCATGCCAAAAATCGAACCAATGGCAACGATTTTTGGAGTTCTGACAAAACTGGCCCCCCTTCCTTCCAGCGGCAGGTTCCGAAGACTCCACCCGCCCTACGAAAACCTCCGAGAATCGTTGCCACACCCGTTCGGAACCGGACTTGTTTCCGGATTGCATTTGCGTTCCAATCCTAAACGAGGAAGGAATCCCAAAGGAAATGCCCCCGCGCCATGATGGCCACCCTGCCCACGCTGGCTTCGCCCGCTGCGCCCGAGCAACCTGCCGCGCGCCTCGAAGTGCGCATCGGTTCGAGTCGCCCGACCAGCTTTCCGCTCACGCGCGGTGAACTTCTCATCGGCGGGGCCGAAGGCTGCGATATCCGCTTGCCCGGCTCGCACCTGCCGGCCGTCGTCTGCCAATTCCTCCAAGATGCTTCGGGCGTCTCGCTGCGGCGTCTCGCTCCGGCCTTCCCGATCCTCCACAATGCCGCGCCGCTGAACAGTACGGACGCCGTCGCGTTGCGATCGGGCGACCGCATCGCCGTAGGCCCGGCCGACATCACCCTCGACTTCACCGCGCTCGCCCCGCTACGGCCGACGTTCGTCCCCTTGAATGGCGTCGCCAAACCGACGCGGGACGATCTCGCCGGCGAGCGGTCCGCATTGAAAGCCCAAACCGAGGAGCTCGAAGCGGACCGCGTGGCTTGGTATCGTCGCCGGCAAGAGTTGGAAGTCGAATACAAGCAGATGCAGGATCGATTGAAGCACGGACAGGTGGCCGGGGGCCGCGAGCAGGACTGGAATCAGCGGGAAGCCGACCTGCACCGGCAAGAAGCGGAGTTGAAACGAGTCCGTACGGAACTCACGTCGATTCGCGAAGGGCTGTTCCGGCAATTTCAAGAGCGCCGCGAGCAGTTGGAGCAACATCAAGCCGACCTCGGTAGCGCGGCCTCCGCGTTCCAAGACCATCAGCAACGCATCGAAAGTGACCTTCTCGCCAAGCAGCAGCACTTCGCCGTATCCGTGGAGCAGCAGCGGGTCGCCATCGAAGACGAGATTCGCCGCCGGGTGTCTGAGCGCGAAATCGACCTGTCGCGCCGCCGGCAAGAACTGGAAAGCCAATTCGGCCAGAAGTTGTCGGACTGGCAAGCCGAAGCCGACACCCGCCGCGTGCAATTCGCGGCCGATTTGCAGCGACTCGAACCGAGGGTGGCGGAAACCGAATCGCAGCGCGAAGCGCTCGCCGCCGGCTTCCGCGAACTCGATCTCCAACGGAAGACGCTCGAAACCCAGCGCGGTGAACTGGCCCGCGAACGGCAAGGCCACGAAGCCGAGCGGCAATGGCACGACGAACGCCGGCTCGAAGCGGAGACGCGATTCCGCGAGCGCGAGACGATCGTGATCGAGCGCGAAGAGAAGATCGTCGAAGACCGCGCCGGCCTCGACGCGGCCCAGCAACGCCACGCCGGGGATTTGGTCCGCTTGGATCGCTGGCAGGCCGATTTAGAAGAGCGCCAGCGCGAACACGATGCCCGCACCGAAAGCATCGAATCGCGCCACGAGCAACTGATGCGCGACGTGGCCGAGTTGGAAGAGCAACTCACGCTCGCCTCGGTCGAACACGAAGAATCGAAGCGCGAAGGCGAGCGCGTGCAAGTGTCGAAACTCGAGCTTGACGGGCGTGCCGAGAAACTCGCCAACCGGGCCGTGGAAGTCGAAAGCCAGCAGGCGACCCTCGCGGTTCTCCGGGCTAGGCTCGACCGCCAACAGCAAGAACTCGACCGCGAATCGCTGGCGATTCAGGCCGATCAGCAGCGCGTCGAAGCGGCGTGGGCCGACGTGAAGGCCCACCTCCGCGATGCCGAGATGGTGCGGGGCTCTCTCGATTCTGCACAGGCGCTCACGACCGAACAGCAGAAGCAATTCGCCGAGCAACAGGCCCTGTTGGAAGCCAACCGGGCCGAACTGACGGCCCAGCGCGACGAACTCGCCGCGCTGGAAGAACGGCTGAAACTGCAACAGCAGCAGCTCGATACGCGCACCGCAGACATGGCCGAGCAGACCGCCATCTTGAAATCGAAGACGGCCCAAGTCATCGACCTGCAAGAGCGTTTGGAAGCCGACCGCCGCAGCGTGCGCGAACGCGAGTTCACGCAGACCGACGCCGATTCGGCCCGCGGCCAGTTCCAAGAGCAACTCCGTCGACGAGCCGACGACATCGCGCTGCGGGCCAAGCAATTGGACGAATCCACTGTGCAAATCGCGGCGGACCGGCAGGCCTTGCAAAGCTTCCACGCGGAGCTTCAGCTCAAGCAGCGCGAAGTCGAACAGGGTTGGAATGCCACCCGAGATTCCTTCCGAGAGCGCGAAGCCGCGGCATTGCAACAATCGACGGCCATCGCCGAGCGCGAGCGCAACCTCGAACGCCAGATCGCCCGGCTGCGCGAGGTCGGCCAGAGCGTAGCGGGTGGTCGCAAGGAACTCCATGCCGCTCGGCAGAAGTGGGAAGCCGAGCGTGCCACGGCCCTCGAAGAAGCGCTGTCGAAGTGGAAAGAGATCGCCGCGTTCCGCGAGAAGGCGAGCAGCGAAGCCGAGGGATTGTTGAAGCGTGCGCCGGAACTCGAAGAGCGCGCCCAGGGCCTTTTCGACAAGCTCCTGACGGCCCGCGATGTTCTGCGCGGGCAACTCAACGAACTCCACGGCTATTCGAAACAAAGCCGGGACACCCTCGAAAATCTCCGCCAGCAACTCCGCCAAGACGGCGACCAACTCCGGGCCCGCGAGCAATCGCTGGAGTCGGCCCGGAGCGAACACCGCCACGCCGTCGCCGAGTTCCGCCAGCAACTCCACGACTGGCAAGCCCGCGTCGAGGAACTGAAATCGACGATGCTACAGAGCGAAACGCGCATCGACCTCAAACGGGCCGAGTTGGAAGCCGCAGCGCAGAAGTCGGATGCCACAGCCCTCGAACTCGCCGCGCGAATGGAACAACTGCGGCTCGACAAAGACGAGGTCAGCGAACGCCGGGAGCAGATCGAACTGCACCTGTCGGACATGCGCGAATGGTACCGCCGCAAGTTGCGCGACCTCGCCAACGCCCGGAAAGACGCCGCCAAGACGCCGATTCCCTTGCCCAGCTTCGGCGGAGGGCCGGAACTCGATCCCGGCGATAAGCACTTGGGCGAACTGCTGCGTTCGCTCGAACTCGTCGACGCCGAGACGCTGCAATCGCTGTGGATTTCGGCCCAACAGCAGAACCGCACGCTGCGGCAAGTGCTCCTCGCCAGCGGGGCCGTGACGCTGTACCAGCTCGCGCTCATCGAAGCCGGCAACCTCGACGCGCTCATGATCGGCCGCTTCCGCGTCATCGACCGCGTCCGCATGACCCCCCGAGAAGTCAGTTACCGCGTCTTCGACCCGAATCATGGAGTCTGTCTGCTCCGCATCCTCGGCGACGCCGAGATGCACGACGCCTTCCACCCGGACGAATACCGAATGCGCTTCGCCGCGACGATGGAAGCCCAACACCCGAATCTGCTGGGCACGCTCGAGGTTCTCGAACTCAACGGCCGCCCGGCCATCGTTCAAGAGTGGGTACCGGGCTTGCCGTCGTCGGAATGGCCCGCCACCATCACCCATCCGGGGCTCTGGTTGAAGCTCGCCATCGACGCTGTCGGGGCCATCGACGCAGCCCACACCCACGGGTTGATGCACGGCCGCATGACCACCGAATCGTTCTTGATGACCGACACCGGGGCGATCAAACTCTTCGGTTTCGGCGAGCCGCCTTGGTTGCAAAGTGGCTTGGCGTCGTCGTTCGAGCCGACTCCGGAAGCCGACTTGCGGGCCTTCGGACAGGTCGCATTCCTCTGGGCCAACGCCGTGCCCGAGACGAAGCGCAAAGGCCGGGCGAAGGGCTTCCCCGATTCGCTGATGGCGGTTTTGCGTCGGTTGGAAACCGACTCCGAGAACCCGATGAGCGATACCGTGACGGGAGCCGCACCCTATCGAAGTGCAGCGGAACTGCTCGCCGATTTGCAGAAGCTCGCGGTCAAGTTCCCGCTCGCCCCGCAGAGTTGGGACGAGTTGATAGCGAACCTCGCACAGCGAAAGCCGACGGCGAAGTCAATGGCGGCGTGACAGCTTGACGGTCAATATTTATAAGCCTGCACCGCAAGAGCGCTGTGCCAATAGCCGAACGACCCCGCGCCGAGATCCTTCTCGGGAATGCGGGGCCGCTCGGGTTCTGCGCGGAAACCAACCTCGGGCGATTAGTTCTCGCGTTTCGCTTCGGCCAGCGTGCGGACCCGTTCGCCGAGGAGGGCGACGTCGAACGGCTTCTTGAAGATGTCGTCGAACCCGTACTCTTTGAGTTTGTCCGGTTCGGCTTCATCTTCGCCCGCCAGCCCGATGATGAGCGTGCTGGTGTAGGTGTCGATCTTCCGCAGGTTCGCGGTGATCTGAATCGACTCGCTCCGACCCAACGACAGGTCGATGACGATCGAGTCCGGGTTGAAACTGTGCGCCAAGCTGCCGGCTTGGAAGCCGCTGCTGGCGTACTCGAATTTGAAGTCTTCGGCGTCCGGCAACAGCTCCTTGATCCGGTCGTTGAAGAGCTTCTCGGTGCCGATGAGCAGCACTTTGTGAAGTTCCTCTTCTTCGAGATCGCCTAGCGGCATGTTGTGGTCCTTGAGGAACCGGATCAACTGCTCTCGCGGGATGCGGCGGTCTTGGCTGCCGGGGATGCGATACCCCTTCAGCCGGCCGCTGTCGAACCACTTGGACACTGTCCGAGGGGCGACTTTGCAAATCTTGGCGACTTGTCCCGTCGTAAACACTTTTTTCATGGCCATGGGCACTCCGTTACGAACGCGTGTCCCCGGTGGGGTGTCCGCACGACCGAGCGGTTCAATCCGTTGAACCGACCGGCCGCGGGTGTGTCACCCCTCGCCTGCGGGGGCAAGCGACGGGGAACCGGGGCCAATATGGGTTCGGCAGAACCTTCCGCGGGGAAACCGCAGGCTTGCCGCTGGCGGCAGCTTGGTAACCGGAATCGACGGCGGTAGGCTAAGGTTCCGACGCGAATTTCATCGACCGGAGAGCACCCGTAAGATAAGCAGTTCCTGTGGATTCGGGGAACTGGGGCGATTTCTCCGGCCGATCAACCGCATCGGGACATCGTACTACCAGCGCCAACCCGTAGTCCCGAGACAACCGCACTTGTTGCAACGATCATCGAAAGAGGTAGAGCCGTTCCTTGACGGAGAAACCGACGACGACGGTTGAGTCGCCACATATCCAGCACGATTGATCCGTACGGGCCGGTTGTCCGGTCTGGGCTAGCAACGAATTGTACCGTGCGGATGGTTTACGCGGGTCGTAGGCAATGGGGGATGGGCCGGAAAAATCGTTACAGACTACCGCTTGCGCTGACTATCGCGATTCTGACGCGCGACGGGAGAATCCGGGGAATCGCTGCGACCGGTACAAGTGGCACAATTAGTCTTGATGGTCACGGTGCGGAAGTGCGTATCGACCAACCCCACCACCGCGACGCCGTGGGCCAAGTGGGTGTCGATCTTCTTGTGGATGATCGCCTTGTGGATGGAGAGTTGATCGACTTTATTGAGGAGTCGACCGAGTTCGACCCCCTCCCGCGGTCGAAACACTCCCCGCCGAATTCTATGCGAGCCATTCAGTGAATCTCTCTTGCGAAGTGGTACCGAACACATCGTCGGCGAGGGCTTCGAGTTCACCGACGCTCAAACCGGTCGGCAATTCAGTGGAATTTGGCACCGCGGCACTCTCGGGGACGTTCGACCTTCCGCGGCTGACTTGCTATATAATAATGGAATACTTTTCGCACGCAACGGACGACACGACCATGACGATTCCTTGGTGGGGCTACGTGATTCTGGCCGGGTTGGCGTGGGGCACCTACGTGCCGATCATCGCGTTCGGTGGCCTCGAGTTCGGCGGCAAGTCGAACGCCCGGCTCGCGGCGATCCTCTGCGTCGGGCTCGCCTACTTCGTGCTGGCCGTGATCTTCCCAATGATCTTGTTCACGACCGGGGCCGAGGAGTCGCCGAGCATCAAGACTTCCGCCGTGGTGTTCAGCGCGCTCGCCGGCGTGGCCGGGGCCGTCGGCGCCATCTGCGTGGTGTTCGCCACCAGCACGGCGGTCAAAGCCGCGACCGACGCGGGCCTGCCGGCGACTTCGTACAAGATCTACATCGCCCCGCTGATCTTCGGTTTGGCGCCCGTCATCAACACGCTGCTCAGCACCGTTTGGCACCCCAGCCCGAAGACCGGCTGGAACAACTTCCATTTCGAACTGCCGAATGTGTATTTGCTGATCGGGATCGTGCTCGTCGGCCTCGGGGCCGCGCTGGTGCTGTATTCGAAGGAAATCGGCGAAGCGCCGAAACCGGTCGCGGTCACACCGGAGCCGACGGTTCCCGCGACGCAGCCTTAATGGCCGGAATTATCGCAGTTCGTCGGTCGGAGCGCCCGGCGCAGGCGAGCCGGGCAGAAGAAGGATACTCGCGGCATTCCCAACGACTCAAGGGGCGGGCGGGGTACTTGCGCTTCCCGCTCCGATTCTCCGAGGTTAAAACCGGCGATGGTGAAGACTTCGGGATCGATCTTCTTGCAGATATCGATCTCATCAATCACGACTTCTTCTTCCCGGTTCAGCACATTACTGCTGGAAGAATGGTCGAATTCGATCTCCTTGGGGAACAGGGTTCAGTCGCCGCGGGCGGCTGCGATTCCAACATTACGGCATAGGGAACACGCACCGCTTCGCACCGAACGAAGACCGTGAGCCTGCGGTTGTTGTTTTGTTCTTCGTCTGTTGAACGCGGCCCAAATGGTGAAGTGATTCAATCCCGATCCTTACTTCGAGTCAGCGAGCGATTGCATCGCTTCAATCAGCAGTTCCAGATTGCGTCGGACGACTTTCGAGTTCGGGTGTTCATCACCCAAACTTTGCACAAAGATCGCCAACGCCCGCCGCATCAACGGCTCCGCCTCCGCCAGACGGTTCGTATCCTTCAGCAACAGCGCCAGGTTGTTGAGGTCGCGGGCAACATCGGGGTGCTGGTCGCCGTAGGACTGCTCATCGATCGCCAGCGCCCGCCGCATCAACGGCTCCGCCTCCGCCAGCCGGTTCGTGGCCTTCAGCAACTGCGCGAGGTTGTTGAGGCGGATGGCGACGTTGGGGTACTGAAGTCAGACGGATTCGTCGTTTGCATCTTCGGGAATTTTCGCATCCGATTGTTCGTATTCTTCCAGCTTCTTATGCAGCGTATTCCGATTGATACCCAACCGGTCGGCCGCTTTGATTTGTACGCTTTCGCACATGCGCAATACGTGCTCGATCAATTCGCGCTCGAAGCCGCCGACCAGATAGCGGTGGAGCTTCACACCCGGCGGCAACGGGCTTTGCGCCCCGGCCCGAACCAAGGCCTTAATCAACGTCGGCACGTCCATTGAAATGGCGGCGCCGCCGGCCGATTTCGCGCTGCGCAGTTGCACGCGCGGGCGATCCAATTTCAACACCTCCGGCAACAGTGCGCCGTGGTCGGAGAGGACGACCAAGCGTTCGATGGCGTTCTCGAGTTCGCGGACGTTGCCGGGCCAGTCGTGCTTTTGAATGGTCTCGATCACCGCCGGGGTCAGTTCCGGGATCACAGGCAACTTATTCGCCTCGGCGTAACGCTTCAAAAAGAACTTCGCCAGCATCGGGATGTCTTCGCGGCGCTCGCGCAACGGCGGCAACACGATCGGGACAACGTTGAGGCGGTAATACAGATCCTCGCGGAATTCGCCCCTTTCGACGAGTTCTTCGAGCGAGGAATTCGTCGCGGCGATCACGCGGACATCGACGCGGATCGTCCGGCTTTCGCCGACGCGTTCGAATTCTCGCTCTTGAAGGACGCGCAATAACTTCACTTGAAGCTTCGGCGACATCGAATTGATTTCGTCGAGGAAGATGCTACCGCCGTGGGCCGCTTCGAACCGCCCGGCTTTATTTTCGATGGCCCCGGTGAATGCCCCTTTGACGTGGCCGAAGAGTTCGGATTCGAGCAAGTTCTCGTGAAGGGCCCCGCAGTTTACGCGGATGTACGGGCCGTCTTTCCGGGAGCTGAGTTTGTGCACGGCCCGGGCGATGACTTCCTTGCCGGTGCCGGTTTCGCCGATGAGCAGGACATTCGCGGAGCGAGGGGCGGCCAATCGCACCATGCGATAGACATCTTGCATGCTGGTAGCCGTGCCCACAATCTCGGGCAGAGGCGGTTCAAATTGCTCGTTTTTGGGCATTCGCCTCGGCAACCCGGGAGAGGAAGCCTCGGAAATCGGTGCCAACTGGCACGACGACGCAGTCAGTATACCGTAGTCGCGCAGAAATGCGACACGCACAGCCCGAAATCTGTGCGGTTTAACTACTGAAACATTACACTTTCAACTCCGCCATTTGACCGAGCTTCGTAGCGTATCGCTGACGGATCGGCTCAACTTCGGCTTCGACGAATTCGCCGACCTGCTCCGGCGAGCGGCCGACGAACAACTTCGCATCGGCGACGGCGTCGAAGTTCACACCCCTGAAGATCGGCTCCGCTTGCAGGAGTTCGAAAAGCTCCGTGGCGCTACCGAGGCCTTCCTTGATACGGTTGGTCACGGCCACGCTGTGCGTGCGGATCACTTCGTGAGCCTCCTGCCGGTCGGCCCCCGCGGCGACGGCCGCCATCATCAGGTTCTCGGTCGCCATGTACGGCAGGTACTCGCGCACCCCCTTAACGATGATAGGCCGATTCACGATCAAACCGCCGGCGAGATTCAACGAGATGCGCAGAATCGCATCGGCGCTGAGGAACGCTTGCGGGATGTACAAGCGCCGGGCCGCGGAGTCGTCGAGGGTGCGCTCGAACCACTGCGTGGCGTGGGTCTGCGCCGCCATCGCCGGCAGGCCCATTAGGAACCGCGACAGCGAACAGAGCCTCTCGGCCCGCATCGGGTTCCGTTTGTACGCCATCGCCGAAGAGCCGATTTGTTTGTCTTCGAATGGCTCGTCGATCTCTTGCCGATGCGCGAGCAATCGCAGGTCGCTGCCCCATTTGTGGCACGTCTGCGCGACGCCCGAGAGGGCATCGACGATTTGCGAATCGATCTTCCGACTGTAGGTCTGCCCCGTCACGGGGAATCGAGCGGCGAAGCCCATCTTCGCGGCGACGAGTTCATCGAGCGCCCGCACCTTGGCATGATCGCCGTGGAACAGGGCCAGGAAACTCGCCTGCGTACCGGTGGTTCCCTTGGCCCCGCGGAAGGGGAGTTCATCCCGCCGGCGTTCGAGTTCCTTCAGGTCGATCACGAAGTCGTAGCACCAGAGCGCGGCCCGTTTGCCGACTGTCGTGAGTTGCGCCGGCTGGAAGTGCGTGAACCCGAGAGTCGGTTCGTCTTTCCATGCCGTTGCAAAGTGGGCGAGTGAATCGATGACGTTCGCCAACTGCCCGCAGAGTTCATCGAGCGATTCTCGCATCAATATCAGGTCGGCATTGTCCGTCACATAACACGACGTGGCACCGAGGTGGATGATCTCTTTGCAATCCGGGGCGACTTCGCCGAGGGTGTGCACGTGCGCCATCACATCGTGGCGGAGCTGCTTCTCCCAGAAGGCGGCGCGGTCGAAGTCGATGTCGTCGAGGTGGGCCTTCAACTCCCAGAGTTGCCCCGCTGTGATCCGCGGCGTTTTCCCGTCGGCGCTCATCAAACCGAGTTCGTGCTCGGCTTCGGCCAGCGCCAGCCAGAGGCGTCGCCAAGTTCGGAACTTCCGCTGCGGCCCCCAACGCTCGGACATGCTCGCTCCGGCGTAGCGGGCGATGAGCGGGTTGTCGTAATTCAGGTTGGCGTCGGCCATCGTGGTGGAGAACTTGAGGAAATCCGGGTCTAGGATCGATGCGGAATCGCGGGCGGATCGGGCATTCCGCGACTGTGTCGCATGCCGACATTCGGCCCAGTTGTTTTAGGATTTTCGCGCCGCCATGGCCGAGGGGATGTACCGGGGCGGCCGATAGGGAAGGTGGAACCACACGATAGGAAGTCGTCGCAATCCCTTCGAAGGAGTCATTCATGTCCCGTTGGATGTTGAAACTGCTCGCCGCTGCCGGCGCGCTCGCGTTGTGGGTCGGGGCCGAAGCCCCGGTCCAAGCGGCCGGGAACGAACCGCCCCTGCCGCGGATGTATTACTACCCGTACAGCTACTTCCCGCACAACTACTGGCCGGCGCAATCGCCGCAGTGGCCGGAGCCGAAGGGCCACCCATACGTCAAACCGCCGGCGTACCAAGCGTACCCCGCGTTCAAGGAACCGGGCTGGCGCTACGAACTCTGGGAGCCGATGCGCTACTACCGCGGCCACCACTTCTGGCTGGATCAGTTTTAAGTCGATACTCAGGAACAACTACGCGGAGGCCAGTGCCTCCGCGTTTCCGTTTGAAGAGCGAAGTACTAAGTGCCTCACCAGAAACTGCTCTGGGAAAGCTAAAACGCTTCGGCTGCAAGGGTTTGGTAAAGTACCGAGGGCCGGACTTGAACCGGCGACCTATCGCTTATGAAGCGACCGCTCTAACCGCTGAGCTACCCCGGCAACACTGGCAATTTACACGAAATCCCCACTCTGGCAAGGCGCGGTTGGGGTGTTCCCGCGCGCCGAAATTCTCGCGCCGGTGTTATTTCGGGCTTTTCTTCGCCTACGAATGTAACGTATCCTACCCACAGCCTTCCCAAATGCTTCATATTCCGCGTGCACTCGTTCCGGCTTCCCCCCGGTACGCCGCACCGCCCCGAGGATCTCTCCCATGCGTCGCGCACTCCTCTCCCTGATCGGGGTCGCCCTGCTCGCGGCCGTCGCCCTTACTGCCTCGCCGCCGCCCGCCGCAGAATTCGTACCGCAGCAGACGGCCCAGAAGCCGGCCCCCTTCCCCGTCAAGATGGTCGACCAAGGCACCTTCGACCCCAAGTTGAAGGGCCTGTTCGCACCCGAAGGTTTCAAGACCGAACTCGTCGCCGAGGCGCCCACAATCATCAACCCCGTCGGGATGACCTTCGCACCGGACGGCACGCTGTTCGTACTCGAATGGAAACCCGACCCCGGCCGCGAATGGGCCGAGTTCAAGGAGACCTTCCGCTACCGCGACGGCACGACCAAGCAAGTCGCCACGATGAAGAAATTCACGAACGACACCGTCAAGGTGCTGAAGTACAACGAGAAAACCAAGACCTACGACAAGTCCGAAATCGTGATCATGGAGGAGTTGCCTTCGAGCATCCTCTTCTACGATGGCTGGTTGTACGTCAGCGGTCGCGGTACCGTGCGGCGCTACAAGCAAGCGAAAGCCGGCGGACGCTGGGATATCCGCGAGACGATCGCCCAAGGTTTCTGCGGCTACCACCACCACCAAGTTTCGGGCATGACCATCGGTCACGACGGCTGGCTGTACATTACCAGCGGCGACGACGACAACTTCGTCGAAGGGTCGGACGGCAGCCGGGCGACGGTGCTGAGAACGGGGGCGATTTTCCGCTGCCTACCCGACGGCTCGAAGATGGAAACCTTCTCCCTCGGCTACCGCAACCCGTACCGCGATGTGGCGTTCGACGACAAATTCAACATCTTCCACACCGACAACGACCAAGAAGACGGCAGCAAATTCACCGGCTGCCGGATCATGCACGTCGCCGAGGAATCGGACTACGGCTGGCGTCTCCGCGAAGGGGCCCGCTGCTGCCGGGCGGATGTGGATCGTTACGCGGTCGCCGGGGAACTGCCGGGTAAACTCGCCCCGATGATCAAGACCGGCCGTGGCTCCCCGGCGGGCCTGTTGATCTATAACGACACGCAATTGCCGAAGCACTACCGCGGCCTGCTCTACTACCCGGACGTCTTCCGCAAGATCGTGCGGGCGTACACCGTGGCTCCGAACGGTTCGACGTTCAGCATCCCCAACGAGTTCGAATTTCTGAAGTCCGATGATCCGTTGTTCCGCCCCTGCCAGATGTCGACGGGGCCGGACGGGGCCATCTACGTCTGCGATTGGCGCACCGACTCCGGCGGCGCCGGCAAACTCTGGGGCGACGGCGTCAACGGCCGCATTTATCGCATGACTTGGGTCGGCACAACCGAGCACCCGGCAATCCCAGCCCGCAGCCTCGATACGTGGGCCAAGTCGGCGACACCCGCCGCGACGCAAGACGCCGTGGCCCAAGGGTTGAATTCGCCCGACGCGACCACTCGGCAGTTGGCCCAACTCGAGATGCTCCGACGCGCGAAGAAGAATCCCGACCTCGTCCGCGGCATCTTCCGCAGCGGCCTCGACGTCGAATCGAACGCGACGATTCCAACGCGATTACTCTGCCTCGGCGGGCTTCAACAACTTTGGAATGCCGACGTGCAAACGTGGTTCGTCGAATTGCTGAAGGACAAGGACGACGACGTCCGCCGGTTGGCGGTCGAAGCCCTCGGGCGGAATGCCAAGCCGAAAGACATCGCGATTCAAGAAGCTCTGGCCAAGCTGCTGACCGACGACGACTCGGCCGTGCGCCGCGCGGTGGCGTTGGCCATCGGCCGCATCGGCGCCGACGGCGCCGGCGACACGCTGCTGAATGCGTGGAAAGACGATAACGGCCGCGATGCGTTCCTCACCGATGCGTACATCCGCGGGATGGAACGCCTCGGCAAGCCGGGGATGGTCTCGCTGTTGACCTTCGCCGCGTCGGGCAAACAAGCCGACCTCGAGCGCGTGGCCAACGCCTTCACCGCGATGCGCACGCCGGCCGCCGCCGAGGTTCTGCCCGAGCTGATTCGTGATCCGCACCTGACGCCGGCGAGCCGGGTCGCGCTGATACTGTCGTACCGAAACTTCCAATTCGAACCGGCGCTCTCGCTCGATCCACTGGCGGCCTACTTGACGAGCCAACCGACGGCTCCGGCGGCTGTGAAAACGGCCGGGCTGGAAGTCCTCGCCGGTTCGGCGAACACCGGCGGTGCCAAAGGCACGGCCTACATCCTGTCGCTGCTCGACGCGCCGGAGGACGAAGTTCGACTGGCGGCGATTCAAGCCATCGAACTCGTCAAATTGGCCGCGGCCTCGGCGAAGCTTCGCAAGGCCGCGACCGACGACAAACGCAGTGTCGGCGAGCGCCAGGCGATCTTGAAAGCCGTGCGGGCCATCGGCGATAAGGAATCGATCCAGACCGTCACGCTGATTCTGGAGACGGCGACCGAGTCGGCCGTGATCAAGGCCGAAGCCCTACGGACGCTGGTCCAACTCGACACCATCGCCTCCCGCGGCTTCGCCGAGAAATTCCTCGAGCAACCCGATCCAACACTCATTACCGAGGCCGTGCTCGCCTTGGGGACATCCGAAAGCGGCGCGAAACTCGTCGGCGAACGCTACCTCGCCAAGAAACTGCCGCGCGATCTCTTTCCCCGCGTCTCCGAGGTTCTGCGCAAGTATCCGAACAACGCCGCCATCGCCAAGCTCAATGGCGAGGTGATGAAGGGCAGCCTGACACTATCGAACCAGCCGGGGCAAATGGACGCGATCCGCAAACTCGTGCAAACCCAAGGGGACGCCAAGCGAGGCCGCGCGATTTATCTGAACACGGCGGTGCTGGCGTGCGCTTCCTGCCACATCTTGGAGGGCATCGGCGGCAAAGTCGGCCCTGACCTCACCCGGCTGTGGGAGACGATGACGCTCGAAAAAATCATCGAATCGATGGTCGAACCGAGCAAGGAAATCAAGGAAGGCTTCACGTCGTACAAAGCCGTGACGCTCGCCGGGTTGAGCCACACCGGGTTGAAGCTCTCGGAGACGCCGAAGGAAGTCGTCATCCGCGAGGCCAACGGCCGAGATGTCCGCATCGACAAGAAAGACCTCGACGAAGTCGCCGCATCGAAGATTTCCTTGATGCCGGACAACGCCATTTCGCAACTCAGTTACGATCAGTTCATCGACTTGCTCGCATTCCTCAAGAGCAAGAAAGAGCAGGAATCGCTGCGGGGGAACCTGCTCGACTACCACGTCCTCGTGGGAGTGCCGGGGGATTTGCAGGCCACCAGCCCCATCGAAAAAGCCCCCGATGTGAAAGCGAAGCTCGACAAAGGATTGAAGTGGCTACCCGCCTCGGCCGATGCCAATGGCTTGCTCGCGCTCAAGCCGTTCTTGCCGATGGACCCGATCGCCGTGTACACGCTGTCGTACGTCTATTCGCCGAAGAAGCAGTCGTCGACCGTGACACTGCTCACCGATGGCCCGACGCGCGTCTGGGTCGGCGGCACCATGGCTTTCGAGCGGGCCGTGCCCAAACTCGCACCCTTCATCCAAGACGAGAAATTCACAGTGGAACTCGCCATCGGGTGGAACCCGGTACTCTTGAAAACGGTCACGAGTGGGGCGACTCACCAAGTCGGGATGCAGTTCTCGGGTGAGATGCTGCGCACCGCCGCCGCTCCGGAAGACAAGTGAGATTCCGATGGAAGACGACCTCATCGCATCGCCGCCGACCGCCCCTCTCGGGCCCGGGGTTCCCCAACTCGGGCTGAGGCCGAGGCTCGAAGCGGCGATGCTCGAGCTGACCCCCGCTCGCCGTGCGGGGTTGTGGCTGGCCTACAACTTCTTCGAAGAATCGCACGCCATCAGCCAAGATCTCGATTCCGGCGATGGCAGCTTCTGGCACGCCATCCTGCACCGCCGCGAACCCGATCCCGCCAATGCCAAATATTGGTTCCGCCAAGTCGGTGCTCACCCAGTCCTCGACCGACTCGCCGTTCAATCCCTTGCCATCGGATACCGATACACCACACCCTCCGCATTCGTCGATTTCTGCGAGCGCGTCCGCGCTACCGGCAGCGCCGAAGAAGCTCTGGCACAGCGTGTCCAAATGTTGGAGTGGAAACTTCTCATCGATCAAGTCTAACATCAACTCGTGTCGAACTGATTCTCTGGTACGGTACTTGCATTGAGTCCCAAGAGCCGGATGCTCACGGACTCCATGCGGATGCCGTCGCCGGCCTTTGTCCGGTGGAAAACGTGCCAAGGGCGGCCTTTGTGCTCAAAACGACCCGTCTGCCAGTTTTACGTCGCTCCGCCGAAATGGCGTCCAACGTTCCTAAACTCCACGGCCGACTTTCGCTCGGTGGGAGGATCGCCACCTTCACAGGCGTGACTGTGCCGTTCGCCGGATTGATCATCGCCATCGTCTTACTTTGGGGCTGGGGTTTCCACTGGGCCGAGCTCGGCCTTCTGTTGGGGATGTACAGCATCACCGTGCTCGGTGTCACCGTCGGCTTCCACCGTCTCTTTGTCCACCGCTCCTTCGAGACTTATTTACCGGTGAAGGTCGTACTCACCGCACTCGGTTCCATGGCCGTTCAAGGGACGATGATCCACTGGGTCGGCCTGCACCGCTGGCACCACCAGCACAGCGACAATCCCGAAGACGTACACTCCCCGCACCACGGCGGCCGGGGGATCATCGGATTCCTCAACGGCTTCTGGCACGCCCACATCGGTTGGGCCTTTCGCGCCGATCCGCCGGGCCTCGAGCGCTATGTCCAAGATTTGCAGAAAAGTCCGACACTGCGTGCCGCGAGCCTCTTGTTCCCATTGTGGGCGATCCTCGGTCTATTCATCCCCGCCCTGATCGGTGGTCTCGTGGCCGGGTCGTGGTGGGGCGCTTGGATCGGCCTCATTTGGGGCGGGTTGGTTCGCATCTTCCTCGTGCACCACGTCACGTGGAGCATCAATTCGGTCTGCCACATATGGGGCTGGAGGCCGTTCCGCAGCGAAGACGAAAGCCGGAACAACCCCGTCTTCGGCATCCTCGCCTTCGGGGAAGGCTGGCACAACACGCACCACGCTTTCCCGACATCCGCCCGCCACGGCCTGCGCTGGTGGGAATTCGACCTGAGCTATTGGGTGATCCGCGGCTTGGCGTTGGTCGGCCTGACGTGGAATTTGAAGCTGCCATCCAAAGAAGCGCAGCGCCGGGAACGCCGGGTCTAGTCAACCACTCTGCAAAGCTTGCAAGAGTTCGTTCACGATTTCTTCGCCTCCGGCGACGTCCACCAACCACGCATCGCGGAAGACTGTCAATTCCGTGTCCCCGCGGCGGAAGCGCGTCAGTCCGACGCCGAGCGGGCTGTCGTGCCAGGTGTCATCGGCGACGTAACCGAGTTCCCCGAGCGCCCCTTGGATGCGGTCGATCGCTTCATGGTCATCCGAGGAACACAAATCGGCGCGCGTCATGTCTTCAAATCCGCAATCCGATATCGACACTCCGATATGGAATTATTCCCATTCGATCGTCGCGGGGGGTTTGCTGCTGATGTCGTAGACGACGCGGTTAACGCCTTTGACCCGGTTGATGATGGCCGTGCTCACGCGGGCCAGTAGGTCGTGCGGCAGGTGGCTCCAATCCGCGGTCATGAAGTCGTCGGACTGCACGCAGCGGATCGCCACGACGTTATCGTACGTCCGGCCGTCGCCCATGACGCCGACGCTGCGCACCGGCAACAACACCGCGAAGGCTTGCGAAGTCTTCCGGTACCAACCGCTGCGGTGGAGTTCTTCGAGGAAGATGGCGTCGCACTTCCGCAGCACTTCCAGCTTGCCTTCGGTGATGTCGCCCAAGCAGCGCACGGCGAGGCCGGGACCGGGGAACGGGTGCCGCCAGACGATTTCCTCGGGCAGGCCGAGTTCGAGGCCGAGTTGGCGGACTTCGTCTTTGAAGAGATCGCGGAGCGGTTCGATCAGTGTGAAGCCCAGATCCTTCGGTAGCCCGCCGACGTTGTGGTGCAGCTTGATCGTTGCAGCGGGGCCGTCGATGCTGCCGCCGCTTTCGATGACGTCCGGGTAGAGCGTCCCTTGTGCCAAGAACAATGCGTCGGGGATCGAAAGCGCCTCGTGCTGGAAGACGTCGATGAACGTCTTGCCGATGATTTTGCGCTTCTCTTGTGGATCGTCGATTCCTTTCAACGCCGTGAGGAATCGCTCCCCGGCATCGACGACGTGCAGGTCGGCTTGGTACCAATCGCGGAAGGCGGTGCGGACGAGTTCGGTTTCGCCGGTGCGCATCAGGCCGTTGTCGACGTAAATGCAGGCGACTTGTTGGCCGATGGCCTTCAACAACAGGGCCGCGCAGACGGAGGAATCGACGCCGCCGGAGAGGCCGCAGATGACGCGTTTGTCGCCGACGGTCGCGCGGATCTTGGCGATGGTGCGTTCGACGAACTCGCTCATCTTCCAATCGCCGGTGCAGCCGCAGATGCTCAGCAGGAAGTTCTTGAGGATCAGCCCTCCGTGGGGCGTGTGAGTCACTTCGGGGTGGAATTGGATGCCGAAAACCGGCTGGGTCGCGTGTTGTACCGCGGCGACGGGGCAGGTGTCGGTGCTGGCGAGGACGCGGAATCCGCCGGTCGCCGCTTTCACCTGGTCGCCGTGGCTCATCCAGACGGTCGATTCGGCCGGGTAGCCCGCGAACAACTCCGTGGCTTCATTCGCGTTCAATGTGGCCCGGCCGTACTCGCGGTGATCGGCGCCGACGACTTCGCCGCCGAGGGCTTCGCACGCCAGTTGCATCCCGTAGCAGATGCCGAGCACGGGAATGCCGAGTTCGAAGATGGCGGGATCGCACTTCGGCGCCCCGGCGTCGTAGACGCTATTCGGCCCGCCGGACAGGATGATCCCCTTCGGCGCGAGTTCGCGCACGCGCTCGGCGGTGAGGTCGTGCCGGACGATCTGGCAGAAGACGTTGAGCTCCCGCACCCGCCGCGCGATGAGCTGCGCGAACTGCGAGCCGAAGTCAAAGATGAGGACAGATTCTCGGGTCATATGAAAAACCTATTCGCCACAGAGTCACAGACAGCACAGAGATAAGAGAGAACGCAAAAGGGTTCAATGAACAAACCGCTTGATGCCTTGAGAAGTCTCAAATGCTTGTTCACCACAGAGTCACAGAGAGCACAGAGATAAGAGAGAAAGTACGGTGGAAGGGATCAATTCACGAACCTCTTGATTCCATCTTTCAGCAAGCGAACGTTGAAATTCATGAGCAATCCACGACGGATCTTGCCGAGTTTCAGATAGGTCAAGAGTTGAGCTTCGTGGATGGCGAGGATCGTTTGGACCGATTTGATTTCCACGATGAGTTGGCCGGGAATGACGATATCCAAACGCAACCCGGCATCGAGGCGCAAGCCTTTATACTCGACTGGTAACACCAATTGCCGTTGGTGTTCGACGCCGCGCAACTCCAACTCATGAGAGAGGCATCGCTCGTATACCGACTCCAGCAAGCCTGGCCCCATCACTCGATGAACCTCGATAGCGGCCCCAATCACCAATTCGGTCAACGGGTCTCTTTCATCGTTCATTGTTTTCCCTCTGTGCCCTCTGTGACTCTGTGGTGAATGTTTTCTAAGTTCCCAACTCTCTCGCTCGTTCCGAAGCGGCCAACACAGCATCCATCACCGCACCGCGGAAACCGGCTTGTTCCAAAGCGTGCAGCCCGGCGATGGTCGTGCCGCCGGGGCTGGCGACGGCGTCCTTGAGTTCACCCGGGTGACGGCCCGTTGTCAGTACCATCTGCGCTGATCCGAGAACCGTCTGCGCAGCGAGCCGCAGGGCGACATCGCGCGGCAAACCGGCGAGGACGCCACCGTCGGCGAGGGCTTCGATCATCACGTACACATAGGCCGGGCCGGAACCGCTGAGGCCCGTCACGGCATCAAGCAGTTTCTCCGCGACGGGGAATACGACCCCGATGGCCGAAAAGAGTCGGGTCACGAGTTCGATGTCG
>JBBRUN010000016.1:0-24409 GCA_038247765.1 Gemmatales bacterium
GAGGGGTCGGAGTTTTCCTGCAAGCAAGACTCCGACCCCTCACGCGGCCGGCTCGCTGGGCTGATATCTCAGTCCGCGTACAAGAATTCGTTCGCGTTCAACAGCGCTCGACCCAGCGCCGCCAAGCCGTGCTCGTTCACCAACTTTACCGCCCCGGCCGATTCCTTCGCCGTCGGATCGCGCTGGAAGGTCAGTTGAAACGCGCGCTGCACCTGCGCTTCGGCGCTTTTGCCCACATCCTTCTCGATGCGTTCGGCGAAGTGCCCGGCCAGTTGAACCGCGAACGCGCTGTTGAGCAGATTCAGCGCTTGCAACGGGGTCGTCGAGGCGTTGCGTTTCGGGGCGATCTGCCCGCCGTCGGGACAGTCGAAGGCGCCGAAGGTGTCGTCCAACTGCATCCGCGGCTTCTGCTGGTAGATCATCCGGCGGAATTCGGCCGGACCGAATGCCTTCTTCGGCGTGAAGACCTTCACGTAGTTTGAGTTCGGCTCGAACAAATCGAACCCCGGCCCGCCGGCTTTGAGGTCGAGTTTGCCGCTCGCGGACAACACGCTGTCGCGGATCGCCTCGGCTTCCAACCGCCGTGGCGGGTAGCGCCAGAGCCAACGGGTGCCGGCGTCTTTCGCCAAGCCCTCGGCCACCGGCGCGGAAGCCTGCCGAAAGGTGCCCGACAGCACGATCAACCGGTGCATCGATTTGATCGACCACTTGTTGGCGACGAAATCGCGCGCCAAGAAATCGAGCAATTCCGGGTGGCTCGGGCGGCCGCCGTTGAATCCGAAGTCGCTGGATGTCGCGACCAAGCCGGTGCCGAAGTGGTGCTGCCAAAGCCGGTTGACCATCACCCGCGCGGTCAGCGGATTCGCCGGCGACGCGATCCAATCGGCGAGTGCCACCCGGCGGGCGCCGTCGGTGGCATCCGCTGCGAGTACCAACTTGGCCGACACCCCCGCGAGCGAACCCGGCGGCACGACTTCGCGCTTCTCCATCGGATCGCCGCGATGGAAACGATGCGTCGCTTCCGGTGCGGTGAAAGTGCCCAGGTAGGCCCGATCGGAGCGATGCAACGACGCGAGTTCGGCTTTCAGGGCGGCGAGTTGCTTCTGCTCCGTCGTCCCTTCGGGTTGGGATCCGAAGGCGGCGCGGTCCGCGGACGACGCGACCGGATGCCAAGTGTTGCCATCGACGGAAACGTCGATGGCGTACTTCGTCGGCGTGCGATCCTTGTATTTGTCCTCGCGATCCCGTCCCCACACAATCCGGTCGATCCGGGCGACTTCGGCCAGTTCGATCGTCACGATACCGCTGCCGATTTTGTTCGATATCCAACTCCGGCCGTTGCCGTATTTGCCATCGTGGAGGAAGGCCAGCCGGTGGATGTCCGGCGAGTTCGGGTAGTCGCCTTCCGATTTCGACTTGGCCCCGGCCCCGGCCAACGCCAGATTCTTCGGTTGATCGCCGGTCGTGAAGATCTCCATTTCGTCGATGCACGGCTCGTTGCTGTTGGTCGCCGCGATGGTGAAGCGCACGAACTTCGCCTTCACCGGTTGGAAGCGTTCGATATTCATCCGCGAGTTCACCGCCGCGCGCGTGGGCTTGCTCGCAGTCGGATCGGCGAGCGGCTGAAGCGCCGCCACTTGCGCTTCGAGCGCCGCGATCTTACCGCCCAGGACATCAAGCTGTTTGATCCGAGTCGCCGGGTCGCCGGTGCGGAGTTCCCGTTCGCCGTGTTGGACGCCCCCGAAGATCGCCTTGATGCGGTAGTAGTCGAGTTGGGCGATCGGGTCGAATTTGTGGTTGTGGCAACGGGCACAGCCGATGGTTAGGCCGAGGAAGGTCGAACCGACCGTGCTGACGATGTCGTGGAGTTCGTCGGCGCGCTGGTTCGCGGTCAGCTCTGGATCGGGGCTTTTCACGTTGTCCCACGGCCCCGCCACAAGGAAGCCCGTCCCGGCGTGGGCCCCCGTGGTGTCCCCGGCCAACTGCTCGAAGACGAATCGGTCGTATGGCTTATCGTCGTTGAAGGCTTTGATGACCCAATCGCGGTAGGGCCAAGCGTTGGGCCGCATGTTGTTCATTTCGAAGCCGTGGCTCTCGGCGAAGCGAACCGCGTCGAGCCAGTGCCTGGCCCAGCGTTCGCCGTATTGCGGCGAGGCCAAGTATTCATCGACGAGTTTGGCGTAAGCATTCGGCGCGTTGTCCGCGACGAATGCCGCAACTTCTTCCGGTGTGGGCGGCAAACCGAGCAAATCGAACTTGAGCCGACGGATGAGCGTGCGCCGGTCCGCCGGCGGCGACGGTTTCAATCCGTTGGAAGCGAGCTTGGCGGCGATAAAGCCGTCGATGTCATTCGTGCCGGTCGGTCGCTGCACCGGTTGTAGCGACCACCAATCGCGACCGGCCCGCGTGGTCGTGCTGAATGCGAGCGGGTCGATAGGATCGGTGCCCCACTTCGCCCCACCGTCGATCCACGCTTTCAACGTCGCCTTGTCGGCCGCCGGCAGCGGCTTCTTCGGCGGCATTTCGTCATCGTTCACCTTGGCCCAGATCGCGCTGGCGTCCAGCTTCCCGGCGACGATGCCGGCTCCGCCTTTCCCGCCCGCGAAGGCGCTGGCCTTGCGGCTCATATCGAGTTTACCCTTGGCATCCGCACCGGAGTGGCAATCGAGGCAGGCCGTGAGGATCGGGGCGATGCTACTGTCGAAATCGGGCGGCGCTGCGAGGATAGTAGATGTGAAAATGATCGGAACGAGCAGGGCTAAGGAGGTGCGGAGCATCGAGGGCCACCGGCAACGGGAGGTTTGAGGAAGTTTGTGCTTACTACAGCGAGGACGATGCTTGTCATCTGACTTTTGCAATCTGGTTGTTACGACAAAAGCCGCATGACAGGGATCAGATGACAGACTCCTTGCTCAATCTGACTTCTTCCGTTTGTGAGTGATCGGGAAACATTGTTTTGTAGCGTCGATGTGACAAATCGAAAGCGGGATACGAGAGTCGAACTCGTTTCACAGCCTTGGGAAGGCTGGGCACGACCGGTATACCAATCCCGCAGCAGTGCAAATCATACCCCGTCAGGCCGTGCCGACAAGTTCATTTCTTCTCGGGCGCCACAAGGAACTTGCCGAATCCTTCTGATTCGGTGACCCTTGCTTTGGCCTCGTCCGAGTCTTTGGTCACGAGGTACATCACGGCGTCGCCGTACCCGTCGATCAACTTTTTAGCTTTCGCGGGCTCCATCACGCTGGCCACTTTCGTGAACGCGTCGGCTTGCCAGCCCTTCGGCGCGATCACCGTGGCACTGCGCCGGCCGGTTAGGCCGAGGCCGGTCTTCGGATTGAGGATGTGCGAATAGCGGACGCCGTCGATCTCGACGTGCTGGAACAAATCTCCGGACGTGGAGACTGACTGATTCACCAACTTCAACCTGCGGGCCGGTTGATCCTTGCTGATCGGGGCGATCTCGACTTCCCACCCGGTTTTGTCCGGTGGAGCGTCGCCGACGGTGATATCGCCGCTCGCGGCGATCAGCGCCCGCGGGCAACCCAGTTTCTTCAGCACCGCCAGAGCCTGATCGGCTGCGAATCCTTTGCCGATGCCGCCGAGATCCAGCCGCATCTTCGCTTTAACCAACTTCACCGTATGTTCTTTCGGGTCGAGTTCGAGCAGTTTGTACCCGACGAGTTCTTTGGCTGCCGCTAGCTGTTTTTCATCCGGGAGTTCCTTCACCTTGCGCGCCACCCGCCACAACTTTACAAGTGGCCCCACGGTGATGTCGAATGCGCCATCCGACAACCCGGCGACGACACCGGCCCGCGCCAGCACATCGCCGAGATCCCCGGACACCGAAATTGGCTTGCCCGGCTCGGTGTCGTTGTTCGCGCACAATCGCATCAGTTCCGACTTCGGGTTGTAGTCGCTCATCACCATCTCGAGTGCGGCGATCCGGGCGAACGCGGCCTTGCTCGCTTTTTCGGCCGTCGGTTTATCCGATGCGTACAGTGCAATCCGCCATTCGGTGCCCATGTGGACTTCGCGGAATTCGTGCCGCACCGGCTCATCTGCCGCGTGCAATCCCCCGGCGAATAGGATAATATGGGCCAATGCGAGGATGGTTCGCATAGTGATTCTTCCCCCCGAAGGTTCCGCCGCGATGACCGGACGCTCCTGCCTTTCGATTCTACCGCTCTTGAGCCTCATGGTCGCGCTCAGTTTCGCCGCCGATGACGAAACGATTCCCCCGGTGCCGCCGGAACCCAAAGTGGCGGCGAAGATCGATCTCCCCGCCAAGCCCTTCACCGAGACGGTCGAAGAGGAAATCAAAATTCCGGACGACAAGGATCCGGACAAGTTCACGTTGCAAAAGCTGAAGACAACCTTCGAAATGGTCTACGTCCCGGCGGGCGAGTTCCTGATGGGTAGCCCCGCCACGGAGAAGGACCGCAAGGAGAATGAAGGCCCGCAGCACAAAGTGAAGGTGAACGCCTTCTGGCTCGCCAAGGTCGAGACGACTTGGGACCTCTACGACCTCTGGTACCGCAACAAGGATCTGCCGCGGCGCGACGAAGCCGACGGCGAATTCGAAGCCAAGAACAACGATAAGAAGCTCGGGCCGGACGCCATCACCCGGCCGACGAACCCATACGTGGACGACACCTACGGCCACGGCCGGGCCGGGAAGCCGGCGCTCTGCATGAGCCACCACGCGGCGATGGTCTTCTGCCAATGGTTGCGCCTCAAGACGAAGCGTGGCTATCGCTTACCAACTGAAGCCGAGTGGGAGTACGCCTGCCGGGCGGGATCGACCGGCCGCTACAGTTTCGATGAATTCAAAGAGAAACTCGCCGACTACGGTTGGTTCAAAGACAACTCGCCGATCGAAGACAAACCCGACGGCACGACCCACGAGGTCGCCAAGAAGAAGGCCAATGCCTTCGGGTTGTTCGATATGCACGGCAACGTCGCGGAGTGGTGCCTCGATCAATATGACCCCAAAGCCTACGGCGAGTTCGCCAAGAAAGAATTGTCCCTGGGTGCATTCACCAGGCCGACCGACAAGAAATGGAGCCACGTTGTCCGCGGCGGATCGTGGCTCGACGGGCCTGAGAAACTGCGCTCCGCCTACCGCTGGCCATCCGAGGTCGAGTGGATGCGCAAAGATCCGCAGTTCCCGCGTAGCGTCTGGTGGCTCACCGAAATGGATATGATCGGCTTTCGCGTGGCGCTGCCGGTCGAAGAGTACCCCGAGTTGGTCGGCCTCAAACCGTCGGTTCCCAAGAAGGGCCGGTAGTTTGTTTTCCTTTCCCCGTTCCTTGTGCGAGGCTTCTCCCATGTCCGAATCGAATCGTCGCGATTTCGTCAAAGGCACCGCCGCCGTCACGGCCACGGTCGCCGCAGCGAACCTATTTCCCGCCTACGCGGCCGGGAACGAAGTCATCAAAGTCGGCCTGATCGGCTGCGGCGGCCGCGGTAGCCAAGCCATCGGCGACTGCCTGCAAGCAGATAAGAGCGTGAAGTTCTGGGCCGCCGGGGACGTGTTCCTCGACAAGGCCAAGGGCACCGTGGCGGCCTACCAAGAGAGCCACAAAGAGCGCGCCGACCTCGGCGACCGCGTCTTCGGCGGCCTCGACGCTTACGAGAAAGTCCTCGCCAGCGGCGTCGATCTCGTGATCCTCGCGGCCCCGCCCGGTTTCCGCCCACCCCACCTCGAAGCGGCCATCAAAGCCAAGAAGCACATCTTCTGCGAGAAGCCCGTCGGCGTGGACGGGCCTGGGATCAAGAAGGCCCTCGGCCTAGTCGAAGAAGCGAAGAAGAACAACCTCGCCATCGTCGCGGGCACCCAGCGCCGCCACGAAGTCGGCTACCTCAAGACCATGGAAAAGATCCACGGTGGGGCCATCGGCGAGATCGTCTCGGCCCGCTGTTCGTGGAATGGTTCGGAACCGTGGTTCAAGACCCGTAAGCCGGGGCAGTCGGATGTCGAATATCAACTGATGAACTGGTACCACTTCGTCTGGCTCTGCGGGGATCACATCGTCGAGCAGCACGTGCACAACCTCGACGTGATCAACTGGGCGATGAAAGGTCACCCGATCAAGGCCGTGGGGCAGGGGGGCCGCATCGGTCGCCGCGCCGGCGCCCCGGCGGTCGCGGGCCACATCTACGACCTCTTCAACGTCGAGTACGAGTACGCCGGCGGCGTGCCGATGTACAGCTATTGCTCGCACGTGCCCGGCACGTCGCAAGATGTCTCCGAGACGATCTACGGCACGAAGGGGAGCAGCCGCGTCAGCTCGTACATGATCGGTAAAGAGCAGATTCACAAGAAGGACCGCACGGAATTGTCGCCGTACGTGCAAGAACACATCGACCTGATCCAAAGCATCAAGGCCGGCAAGCCGCTCAACGAGTTGCAAGCCGTCGCCGAGAGCACGCTGACCGCGGTCCTCGGCCGCATGGCCGTGTACAGCGGCAAGGTTGTGACGTGGGAAGACGCGCTGAACAGCGGCGTCGACACGATGCCGAAGGATCTGGATCTGAAGGCGGCGCTCGGCGTGCCCGCGGTCGCCGTGCCGGGCCGGTACAAGGTATAATTGCAGTCGAGTTCTGGTGCCACCTCCGGGGTCGGGGGTGGCATTTCGCATGGTCTAAACCGGAGGAGATGATGGCCACCGATTTGCTCAACAGCCCGCCGGTCAAACGGCCCAAGGAATACCCGTTCCACATCGGCACCCGTTTGGTGAACCACCGCGATGCGGATGGGAAAATCATCGGCTACGAATACGTCCCACTGACGGAAGAGGACTACCTGCATCCGCAAGAGGAGGATAGGTTCTTGTCTACGGATCGACACGCGGTCTCGCTGCAATACCTGAACGATGCCCTAGCGATCCGGCTCCAGGATCTCCCCCGCATGCGCGCGTTCTGCGACCATCGCATCGACTGGCAGATCGACGGGATCGAGCCCCACGGGCCGGACGTCGTCGTCTTCGATCACTTCGATATCGACTATGACGACATGCTCGGAACCATGCGCGTGAAAGAGGTCGGCGCGGATGTCGTCGCCGTATTCGAAGTGACTTCCGAAAGCACGCGCCACATCGATTTCGGCGATAAATTCGACGAGTTCCTCGAAGTCGGTATCCCGTACTTCATCGTCATCGATGCCGCCGCGCCGAATGGCGTCCCCATCGTGATGGGCTTCCGCTGGGTCAAAGGCATCTATCGGGAACTCCGGCAAGATCCGAAGCTCGGCGTGCTGGTTCCGCCGCTGAGCCTCTGGTTTCGATGGGAACGCGACCGGCTCGTCATCGCCGATGAGGACGGCAAGGATATTCCGAGCGTCGTGGAAGTGGTCTCCGCACTCGAAGCGGAGAAAGCCAACGTGATTGCGGAGAAGGCGAAGACGGAAACGGAGAAGGCGAGAACCGAAGCGGAGAAGGCGAAGGCCGAAGCGGAGAAGGCCAGGGCGGATGCCCTGGCCCTCGAAGTCGCCGAACTCAAAGCCAAGTTGGCTGGTAACTAAAGGCCTAGCACCTTGTCCATTTTCTCCGCGAGGCCAGCCAGGAACTTCTCGTCGCCGCCGCCGACTTCGGCGGTGGCCCACCCCGTGTACTTCACCTCCGCGAGGGCTTTCAACACTTCGGGCCAGTCTTCGGTTCCTTCGCCGATGTCGACCCAGCCGCTCTTCTTGGCTTTAAACTGATCGTTGTTGAAGCCCTTGAAGTCGAACTTCACCATCCGTTTGCCGAGCTTGCGGATCCAGTCGGCCGGTTGAACGCCGTACTTCACCATGTTCGACACGTCGAAGTAGGCCGCGACCCACTCGCTCTTGAACTGATCGACGTACTCGATCAATTGCTCCGGCTTCGTGAGGAAGTTGTTCCAGACGACCTCGATGGCGATCTTCACCCCGGCCTTCTCGGCGAAGGGGATCGCTTTCTTCACCTCGGCCGTCGAGCGATCCCAACACTGCTCGTAGGTCGCGTCCTTGTTCACGACCCCGGGCACCAGCAGCGCCGTGTCGGCCCCGACCGTCTTCGCATCGGCGATGGCGGTCTTGAGTGCCGCAAGGCCGCGCGCCCGCACCGCTTCATCCGGGCTGCTGAGGGTATCACTCCAGTGGACCGAGTCGATCGTTCCGTGAACGAGGATGCCCGTCTCCTTCGTCGCGGCGACGATCTCGTCGAGGTTCAACTTGCTGGGGCTGTCGATCTCGACGCCTTGGAAGCCGAGCTTCTTCAGAACCTTGAATTTGTCCGTCGGCGTCCCCTTGACGCCGACCATACCGTACTTCACGGCTTTCTTGAGTTTCGATTTGGGCTTGTCCTCGGCGGCGAGGTGCGGGCTGGCGGCGAGGGCAACCGCACCGGCGGCGAGGAAATCGCGGCGATTCATAAATGCACCTTGGAAGAGGAGGAATAAATTGGCGAGCCGGCCCCGTAAGGAGTCGGAGTTCGTTTTCAAAAACTTCGACCCCTTACGGGGCCGGCTCGCCAATTGCAAATCAAACGAACTTGGTCTTGCCCGGCATCGGTGTAGCCGGCACAGGGTTCGGGCCCCAGGCGAATTCCATCGGTTGCAGATCCTGCTTCGAATTCAGGATGTCCTTCCAAGTCACCTTCTTGCCGGTGTACGCCGCTTCGCGGCCCATGATGCCCATGAGCGTGCTGAGTGCCGAGACTTCCCCGTCGTTGATGACCTTGCCGGCGCGGATCGCGGCGAAGAGTTCGTCGTGTTCGGTTTGGTACATGTCCTTGTTCTTCTTCGGATCGGCCTTCCACGACCCGCCTTCGCCGTTGAGCGTGTGCGTCATGATCTGTGCACTGCCCTTAGTACCGATGACGTGGTCGGCCACTTCGCTGTGGCAGCCGCTGACCTGCCGGCACTGGCTGATCACCTTCGCCCCGCTGGCGTACTCGTAGACCACCGTGAAGTGATCCCAGATGTTGCCGTACTTCTTTTCGGTGCGCGTCTGCCGACCGCCCATGCCTTGGGCCGACACGGGCAGTTCGCCGTTCATCACCCACGCGGCTTTGTCGATGCTGTGGATGTGCTGCTCGATCATGAAGTCGCCCGATAGCCACGTGAAGTAGTACCAATTGCGGAGTTGGTACTCCATCTCGGACCACTTCGGTTCGTCGCCCCGGAACCAGAGGTCGCCGGTCAGGTAGGTCGTGTGGATCGCCTGCACCGTGCCGATCTGCCCATCGTGAATTCGCTTCACCGTCTCGCGTTTGCTCGGCTCGTAGCGGTAACAGAACCCGGAGACGAGGTTCAGCTTCTTCTCCTTGGCGACCTTCACGCTCTCCAGCACCGAGCGCACGCCGGTGGCGTCGGTCGCGTGCGGTTTCTCCATGAAGATGTGCTTGCCCTTTTCCACGGCGTAAGCGAGGTGCTGCGGGCGGAAGCCGGGCGTGCTGACGAGCAGAACCACATCGACATCGGTGTCGATGAGCTGCTTGAAACCATCGAATCCCGAGAATTGCCGCTCCACGGGCACGTCGATGCGGTCGGCGTACTCGGACTCTTTGAGTTCGCCGAGCTTCTTCGTGATGCGGTCCGGGAAGACATCGCAAAGGGCCACGAGTTTGGTGTTCTTGTCGGCCGCGAGGGCGTTGATGGCCGCGGCACCGCCGCGACCACCGCAACCGACCAGCCCGACCTTGAGGAGGTTGTTCCCGGCCGCGTGCACATTCGGCACGCTGAGCAGTGCTCCGCCGGCTGCGGCGGTAGTCTGGAGGAAGGATCGACGGGAAGGGCGGGGCATGGGAGTACTCCGGGGAGGCGGGAATGAAACAACATTGTGCGCGAAACGATGCGGAATGTCACGGGGAAACGCCGGCGGGGCGAATGCGGCACTCAGATTCATTTTGTTCGAACTCTAAGGATCGTCGCCATTGGTTCGATGTTCGGCATGCCATTTGAACCAACTCTAGCTTTCAGCTTTCGGTCATTCTGCATACCCCCCCTGCCGAAAGCAGCGAAAGCAGCGAAAGCTCCGAAAGCGAAACCGAATTGCCGATGGTTTTGCTCGCTTGTAGCTGCGATTCTTAGAGTTTCTTCGCGAAGAGCTGTTTCGTAAGTCATGCTCGGCCTGACGCTGGTGAGAATCCGGTACAGGAATGGCGTCACGCCGAGCGTGACCGGCAAAGCCTCCGAGAATCGTTGCGACACCCGGCCCAACTCGCAATAGACACTTCCCGCTCCGTGCCGCACAATGTCGATTCGTTCGCCGAACACCCGGAGCCTGCCCACGATGGCGGTCAACTTGCCCCCACATTACCACGATGCCGACGCCCGGTACAAGAAAGCCAAGACCGCCGAGGAAAAACTCGTCGCGTTGCGCGAGATGTGGGTGCTGCTGCCCAAGCACAAAGCGAGCGAGAAAGTGCAGGTGATTCTGAAGTGCAAGATCAGCGAGCTGAGCGACGAGATCGATCAGGCGAAGTCGGGGCCGAAGAAGGTCGCGCCCGGCTCGTTCAAATTTCAAAAACAGGGGGCCGGACAGGTCGTGTTCCTCGGGCCGCCGAACGCGGGCAAATCGACGCTGCTGTCGAAGCTGACGAAGGCGTCGCCAACCATCGCCCCTTATCCGTTCACGACGCGGGAGCCGATCCCCGGCATGATGGATTTCGAAGATGTCCGCGTTCAACTGATCGACCTACCGCCGATCACGCCGGATGCGTATGAGCCGTTCATCACCGACCTCACGCGCTCGGCCGATGCGGCGGTGCTGTTCCTCGATCTCGCGGATGACGACGGCCCCGCTGCGACGCAAGCGACCCTCGACCGGCTGAAGGCCGCACGGCGCATGCTCGTGCCGGAACTCCCGGCGGACGACGACCCGACCATCTACTACCTGCGGACGATTCTCGTCGCCGCGAAACGCGATGACGACGCGGCGGACATCCGATTGGAAATGGCCCAAGAGTGGATTGACGGAGCCAAGTTTCCGGTGTTCATAATCTCGGCCGAGAGCGGAGCCGGATTGCCCGAATTACGGAAGGCGATCTTCGAATCACTGAAGGTGCAGCGCATCTACACGAAGCAGCCGGGGAAGCCCGCGGACATGGCCGCGCCGTTCACTTGCCCCGTTGGCAGCAGCGTCTCCGAGTTCGCGGGGTACGTCCACAACGACCTCGAAGAGACGGTGAAGTCGGCGCGCGTCTGGGGCTCCGGGGCATTCGACGGGCAAACCGTCGGGCGCGATCACGTGCTGAATGAGCGCGACGTGGTCGAGTTGCATACGTGATTTATCGGGCTTTCCAGACAAGGTCGTCGTTTCAGCTCAGTCACGCGCTGCGGCAGGGGGGAGCTGTTGCGCGGAAGCATTGATCACTTCAATCCTCGGATGGCTCGGCACGGTGGCCGGCGATATTCCCCGACGCGACCGGCACGCGTTTTTCTTGGCGACTCGGGACAGCCGCCGGGCGAAGTTCCGCTATTTGTTGTTTCACTTGGGGAATGCGAACGAATGTGATCGCACTCGGTGGCTCCGGCCCTTCCGGCTCGTGGCGACCTACGGCCATCCATGGCCGATCTTGAAGAAGTTGATCGGTCGATCGTGACGGGGCCGCCGCGAAACTGATAAGTTGAATCGGTGCCACCGACCGCCGAACCGACCGACCCATGAATCAGAAAATTTCCAACCTGGGCCACCCGCCGACAACGCCTTATTTGGTGCGCCACGGGGCCATGCGCTACGTCGGCGAATTCACCACCTTCTCGCAGGCCGGTTTCGCCCGCCAAGAGATGGTGATCCTCAAAACCGATCGCGGCCAAGAAGTCGGCACGGTGCTCTGCCCGTCCACCCCGCAAACGATCGCGGCGGTCCCCGAGCCGACCCGCGGCCAAATCCTGCGGAGCGCGACCGAGACCGACCGCCAGCAAATGGCGAACATCGCGGAAGCCCAGAAGCGCGAATACGACATCGCCACGCGGCTCGTCCGCGAGCACCGGTTGGCCATGCAGATCGCCGATGTGGAACACCTCTTCGGCGGCGAGCGCGTCATCTTCTATTTCTTGTCCGAGGTCCGCATCGACTTCCGCGAACTCGTCAAAAGCATGGCCCGCGAGTTCCACGCCCGCATCGAACTCCGCCAAATCGGCGTGCGCGACGAAGCCAAGCTCCTCGCCGATTACGGCGACTGCGGCCTGCCCGTCTGCTGCAACTCGTTCATGATCGTGATGCCACCGGTGTCGATGCGGATGGCGAAATTGCAGAAATCGACGCTCGATCCCAATAAGATTTCCGGGCGCTGCGGTCGGTTGAAGTGCTGCTTGCGTTTCGAGCAAGACGTCTACGAAGCGCACCAAACCGAACTGCCGCCGGTCGGCAGTCGGGTGCTGACGAAGAGCGGCCAAGGCAAAGTGCTGGCGCAGGAAGTCCTCGCCCGGCGACTGCTCGTGGAGTTCGAAGACGGCCGCCGGCAGCCGGTGCTGGCCGACGATGTGTTGACGAAACTGTAGCTCGGCTCGCACGGAGTGTTCATGGCGGAACAAAAGCTCTACGACCTCATGCGGGACGATCCGCGTTACCCGGTCGAAGCGTACGAATTCCTGTGCGACGCCGTGTCGTTCACGCAGGATCAGCTCGAGCGGACGCCGCGGGACGAGGACGACCCCACGACCGACTACCACGTCAGCGGGGCCGAGTTGCTGCGCGGGGCCTGCCAATTGGCCGTGCAGGAATTCGGCATGATGGCCCCGGTCGTCTTCCGGCAGTGGAACATCCTCAAGACGGACGACATGGGCAACATCGTCTTCAACCTCATTCGGGGCGAACGGCTGAGCAAGTCCGAGCGCGACGAACCGGACGACTTCCACGAACTCTTCGATATCGACCAAGCCCTGCGCGACGGGTTCGAGTTGACGACCCTCACGCCCAAACGCGCGAAAGGGAAATCATGATGGGTGCGCGGATTCGTCTGATCGCCGCGGCGGCGGTCTTCGGGGCTTGGATGATTTGGCTAGCGCTCGCCGTGCTCGACAAAGGCACGGTCGATCCGGTGTCGCGGGCGCAACTGACCGAAGCGACCGTCCTCGTGACGGCGGAAGTCGTCGCCGGCCCGGACGGCAAACCCGGCACGAAGGTGAAGATCGCCAAGCGCATCGGCACCGCCGGCCCGGCGGAAGGAACCGAGATCGAAGTGGCGAACCTCCCGCAAGCCGTCGTCCCGGACAAGGGCTTCCCGGGCAATGGCGTCTACTTGCTGCCGCTCGTGACGCGGGACAACCTTATCTACAGCATCGCCGGTCTGCCCCGTTCCCCAGGCTACGAAGCCGTCGCCAACCCCGCTCACCCTAGCATCTACCCATGGACCGACAGCCTGCAAACCCAATTGCGAAAACTCGGCTACGGCCTGTAAACTGGAGTGACTCAACGGAGGTGCGACATGGTGACAGTTCGGACCCAACCCATCACGGCAGAGGAATTCGCCGGGATGCCAAACCCGGCCAATGGTGCGCGTCAAGAACTTGTACGCGGAGTGATCATTGAGATGCCACCACCCCAAGGTCGCCACGGTTATTTGCAAGTCGAGTTCGCGGCGATCTTGAGGCAATTCGTCAAACCGAACAAACTCGGCTGGATCGTCACCGAATCCGGGACGATCCTCGAGCGCGATCCGGACACCGTCCGCGGCCCGGATGTTTCCTTCTATTCCATCGGTCGGTGGCCGGATCCCCCGGACGCCTATTTCGACATCCCGCCCGATCTCGCGGTCGAAATCTTGTCGCCCAGCGCACGCCGGAAGCAAGTTCGCGAGAAGATTGCCGAATATTTGGCAACGGGCGTTCGCGCGGTCTGGCTCGTCGATCCGGATGCCAACACGATCACGGTCTACACCGGCACCATGCGCGGCGTCGAATACGGGCTGGCCGATACCATCGACGGTAGTGAAGTGATCCCCGGTTTTAGCACGAGAGTATCCGAGTTTTTTAAATGAGTCCCCCATGGGAGTCATCATGCCGGCGGTCTTAACCCAACCTATGACGGTGGAGCAATTCGCCCGGTTACCTGAGCCAATTGACGGCGAGCGACTCGAACTTGTACCGGGAAGATGGTCGAAATGTCTCGCCCCAAACCCCGACATGGTCACATTTGCTCGAAGATCGATCGCCGGTTGGGGAATTTCGTCGAATCGAACGAGCTCGGCTGGGTGCTCAGCAACGATACCGGTGTGATCGTCGAATGCGATCCCGACAGTTCGAGAACCCGATCTCTGTTTCTACAGTTTCAAACGAATGCCGGCCTTGCCGGAAACGTATTCGGAGTTGGCGCCCGAACTCGCGGTGGAAGTCTTGTCCCCGGACGACCGGCCGAGCGATGTCCGCGAAAAGCTTCGCGAATACCTGGCCGCCGGAGTGAATTGATTTGGGTCTTCGATCCGGATGCGAAGTCGGTCACGGCTGACACGGGTTCGCTCCGGGGCAAGGTCTATTGCGAGACTGAAATCCTCGAGGGGGGCGAGGTCATTCCCGGCTTCCGCTGCCGGATCGCCAAATTCTTCAACTGACATCCTTGAAGGTGCGACATGGTGACAGTGCGGACCCGACCCATCACGGCGGAGGAATTCGCGCGGATCCTCAAGCCTATAGACGGATCGCAGCTAGAACTCGTCCGAGGGGAGGTGATTGACACGTCTCGTACCCAAGCGGAACACGGGATCGTCCAATTCAAAATCGCTTGGTTGCTGATGAACGTCGTCATTCCGAACAAACTGGGCTGGGTGCTCGGCGAATCGGGAGTCATCGTGGAAAGCGACCCGGATACTCTTCGAGGACCCGATGTCTTTTTCTGCTCGCGAGAGACATTCCCAGAGCGGCCGAGTGGTTATCTCAAGACCCCGCCGGCCGATTTGGTCGTCGAAGTGCTATCGCCCAATGACCGCCGCAGCGAAGTCCGGGACAAGATCCGCGAGTACATCGACGCCGGCGTGCCCATCGTCTGGCTCGTCGATCCGGATGATCAAACCGTGATGGTTTACACCGGCACCATGCGCGGCGTCGAATACGGGCCGGCCGACACCGTCGACGGCGGCACGGTGCTCCCCGGCTTCCATTGTGCCGTCTCCGAGTTCTTCAATTGAATTATCGACCTGCGGACGGGGCGAGCTTGTAAATCGACACTTCGGGGTTTGTGAGGATCAACCGGCCGAGCCGTTCGAGCGCCGGACGCAACTCGGGATCGAGATCGAATTCGGTCGGGTCGGCCACAACGAAGTAATCGAATCCCTGCGCAGCGAAGACTTCCAACCGCGACGAGGCCGTCGCGTCGGCTTTCTCTTGCCCCGAAGCAATGAGGAAGACCATGTCGGACTGTCTCGGCCAGACCGCGACCCGCAGATTCGCCCAATACTCGAAGACGTAGCCGTATTCGTTGGTGACGGCGACCGCCCGGGCGCCCGGGGGCAGTGCGTCCCGGGTCGCCAAGGCGATCCGGATCGAACGTTGCTCTTGCGCGTAGGCTTCGTTCAAGCCGGCCCGAACGCGGTGATGGTTACGCCACGGGCCGGTCCACGGCGTTTTGCTGACGACGACGTACCGGGCCAAGCCCGCGATCATCAACGCCGCCAACAGCAATTCTTTGGCGCGAGTTCGACCGCGCCAAGTCGAAGCTATCCGCAGGCCCACGGCGACGAGCCAACCGAGGCCCAAGGCGATCGGGATGAGCAGCGTCGTGTGGTAGTAATGGTGCGTCGAGCAGTGGTACGTGAACACGGCGACGTACGCGGCGTAACCGGCGAACAAGCCGAGGGTGAGGGTCGATTTTCGCCACGCGGCGACGATCGCCCCCGCGATGCCGACCGCGAGTGCCTTCGGCGTGACGGTGACGCGGATCATGTTCCAGAGGGCGTCGTAAAAATCGGCTCGGATCAACAGGTGCGGTTGGACTTCGCTACCGCGATTGCCGAGTTTGTAAGCCACGTACGCCAACGATGGCAATGCCAACAGAACCGTGAATAGAACCGCGCAGGCGATTCGGCGCGGCCAACGGCCGGTCGAACCGACAAAAAGCAAGTGCGCGGCGTAGGCCGCGGCCAACGGGGGCAACAGAGTGCCCGGCTTCGCCAAGCCTGCCAACCCGCAGACGATGCCCGCCACGATGGTTTCGCGCCAGCCGAGTCCCCGGCCCGGCTTCGACAAGTGCCAGACTCCCCAAGCTAGCCCGAGCACGGCCGTCGATTCGGTTTGGAAGCCCCGGGCGACCAACAAACCCAACGGCGCGAAGTTCAAATAGGTCAGCGCGACGGTGCCGGCCCAGCGACTGCCCGTCTGGCGGACGACGGCTGCGCAGATCAGCCAGGCGGCCCCGGCCCAGAATAGGGCCGTGAAAACCTTGGATACCCACGGGATTTCCTCGCCGGCTACAACGTACGTGCCGGCCACAAGGGCCGGGAGAATCGGCGGGCTGACGATGTGGTGGTATTGGGCGATTTCGAACCACGCCATCCGCTCCGGCGTCCGCGCCGACGAATCCATGGCGACCCAGAGCGACCGCGATGCCAAGGCCGACTCGTACTGCACGGTCGGAAATTGCGGGAAGGGCCACTCCGTGACATCGACGAGCCGCCACCCGAGTCCGAGGACCGTGGCCACACCCGCCACGATCCACGCCAGTCGATGGGACCAAGTCGCGGGGTCGGTCGGCGCCGGCGCGGCTCCTTCGGGGGCGGTCATGCGGAAATCCCTTTCGCTAACGATTGGCCACTTCGAGGGACTGGAACCCGCGCGATCTTGCGAGTATCGTAGTTGGATTGAACCCGCCTTCCAAGGATCCCCGCATGTCGCCCCGATTCCGCTGGCTCGCCGCGTTGCTCCTCGCGGCTCTGCTGGCCCCCGCCGCCCGTGCCGACGGCGGCCCCGCCGGCAACTGGAAATATCGCTTCACCGAGGGCGAGACCTCCGTCACGATGCTCTTCCTGTTTTCCGAGTCCGACAAGAAATGGGTCGGCGACTACATCGGTGCGTCGCTCGCGATCCGGGTCGAACCGAAGATCACATCGTTGGTGGTTACGGGCGACAACGTCACATTCACGCTGGAAATCCAAGGGCGCGAGTTCCTTAACTTCGATGGCACCTTGGCGAAAGACGGCAAGAAGCTCGTCGGTTCCGTGAGCCAGGCGGGCGGCGCGCTCAAACTCGTCGAAATGTTCCCATCCAAATTGAAAAAGCTCTCCGATACTTTCGAATTGGCGCGCGAAGACTTCGGCCAGCAAGAAGGTGGCAACGGCCTGTTCGATGCCGGGTTCACGCTCGCGGGGCAAGCCGCGGACAAGAAACTGAAGGTCGATGAAGCCCGGGCCATCGCCGATAAGCTGGCGAAAGCCGCGAGCGCCTACGGCCCGCGCTGGGAACGCACCGTCGCCGTGAAACTCGCCGAGACGTTCGCCGGCCAAGAGGGCTTCGTCGAGGTCGCGCTCGCCCAAGCCCGCCGCGCCGAGCGGATGCTCACGGAGACCGACGCGGCAATCCTGCAGATGAGCGTCTACGAGACGCTGAATAAGGTACTGGCGAAGGCCGACAAGCCGGACGAAGTCAAGAAGTACGTGGCGATGCTCGTGAAGCTGGAAGCGCGGGACGCTGCCGAGTACGAAAAGGCGATGCTGAACTTCGAGACGCCGGCCTTCGCGGGCCGCAAAGCCAAGAGCGATCGCGTCGCTCTCGTCGAAGTCTTTACCGGGGCCGAATGCCCGCCGTGTGTGGCCGTGGACATCGCCTTCGACGGCCTGCTGAAAACCTACAAATCGAGCGACGCGATCTTCCTGCAATACCACGTCCATGTCCCCAGCCCCGATCCGCTGACCAGCCCGGACGCGATGGACCGCATCGAAACCATCTACGCCAAGAAGTTCGCCGGGGCACCGACGGTGCTCCTCAACGGCTCGGCCGTGGGCGAAGGCGGCGGTCGTGCGGCCGACGCCAAGAAGAAGTACACCGAATTCCGCGCTGCCATCGATGAAGCTTTGGAAAAGGCACCGGCGGCCAAGCTCGCTCTCACCGTGACCAAGGACGACAAAGGCTTTACCGCGAAAGCCGCCGTGAGCGAACTCGCCAAACCGGGCGAGAAGATCATGCTGCGGTTCGCGCTGACCGAAAACCGCGTCCGCTACCCCGGCGGCAACGGCGTCCGGTATCACCAGCAAGTCGTCCGGGCAATGCCCGGCGGTACGAAAGGCTTCGCGCTGAACAAAGCCGCTCAAGACCAAAGCGTGACGGTGAATATCGACGAAGTGAAGGGCAAGTTGGTGAAATACCTCGACGACTTCGCCAAGACCGAGAGCCCTTTCCCCCGCTCCAATCGCCCGCTGGCTTTGCAGGGGCTCAAGTTGGTCGCGTTCATCCAAGACGATGCCACCGGCGAAATACTAAATGCGGCTCTAGTCGATTTGAAGTGATTGGAAAGAGTCCTCAGTACGGCGAGCCGGCAGCGTGAGCTGCCGGATTTCGATCTGCAAACCTGAATCCGGCGGCTCAAGCTGCCGGCTCCCCGTAGCGCCGCGAGTCAATTCTTGAAGGCGCCGTAGTCGGCCGGGGAGACGTAAGGTGGCTTGGTCCAATTCCGGGTGACCGGAATTGGCGACTTGCGATCTTTCTCGAGCGCTTGGAGGAACTCCAAGATCGTCTCCTCGGTGCCGAGCTTGTTTCCCAGCAAATTCACGCCGATGTTTGCCGTGTCGGCCACAACGAGCTTTTTCGTGAAGCGGAGCGGGGCGACCTTCAACTCTTTATTCCCTTTGGCCACGAGGACTTGGTCGGTAAAAAACGAGGCGGTCGTATCGCCGGTCTTCTCTTTGTCTTTCTGACCGTACAAGAAAAGCATGTGGTTCTTCTCGCGGAGGTTTGGCTCGACCCGCATCCAGAGTTTGAGGCTATCGATGGATACGGACGGGTGCCGCTCGGCGGATAGCCAGATCGCCCCGGCGATGTCCGCCCCACACGAATCGACATCGCTCGGCAACCGATAGGTTCCCAATTCGGGCCAGCGGTCGGTCGGGCCGACTTTCTGCGGCCGGAACCACTCCGCCGTCATGAACATCAAACCCGACGTCGCGGAGTCGGTCGAACCGATCAGGTACACGCTGCTGCTGTTCACCGTCGAGTTATCATTCATTTTGTCGAGGGCGACCCGGGCCGCCATGATGTCGTTGACCACCATCGGCATGTAGTTCGGCTTCGTGGTGACGTCCTTCATGTCGATCTTGTTGGGCAGCGGTTTCTTGTTGGCCAAGTGCGCGAGGTATTTTGCGTTCGCGGCGTTCGCCCAAAAGACGTCCGGTTTGGCGATGACGGTGCTGGCCCCGTGCCCGCGGTAGTCGAATCGCAGAACCGAGAAGCCGTTTTTGGCGAGCATCTGAGCCAAGCCCTTCCAATCGCCTTGGTTCGGATTATTCCCGAAGCTCGGGAGCAGCATCACCACGGGGCTGTTCTCTTTCACCGACTTGTACAGCGTCCCTTGGAGTTCGACCCCGTCGGCCGTGTTGAAGGTCACAGGCTTGGGCTTCTCCGGTTCTTGCCCGAGCGCCAGCGGCGCACAAGCGAAAAGGGCCAAAAGCCAAATGCTGGGGCGGAACATGAGTCATCTCCGGGGGGAACTCGGACGCGTGGCCGCGACTGCCTGAATTCTACAACGTCCGCCGATGATAAATCGTTGGAATTGCGGAATCAAGCCGACGATTTTGCGGGGAAGGGAGTTAGGCGGGTTGGTGCAAACGCTCCCAACCCAAGATGTGCTCCATCAAATCGGCGGGATCGGTGCGATGGGCCGCGGGCAGTGGCCAAGCGAATCGCTCGGTCGCGGCCAATTGCGCCGCCGACCCGCGCGACTTCGGCTCCGCCCACAACTGCACAAAGCGACCGATGGCCCGGCCGCGCCGGCACAGTCGGGCCGCCAGTCTTTCGGCTTCTTGCGGCGTCCGGGCGGCATCGCCCAAGATTTCGGCCCAGCCGACCAGCCAATCGACGAGCATGCGGGCTTCTTCGTCTCCGAGGCCACGCGTCAAGGACTCGTCCCCCGCGATCCCGCGCAGGATGGCATCGCTCGCATTCGGCATCGGACGTCCCCCGGTCTGGTCGGACGCGGCGATAGCATCGCGGTCGATGAATTGCAAGATGACCAACGCGCAGTATCGTAACGCGAACAGAGGGGTGAAAAATGAATCGATTCATCGCGTTCATCGGTGTGACAATCACCGCATCCGTTGCGATGGGTGCCGAGCCCGAGGCGGAGACCCAAGAACAAGCCACGCGGCGGGTGGTACAAGCCGTGGCCGCGAAAGCCGCCGAAATTCGGAAACGGCCCGCGAAAGATCGACCCGCCGAGGATGCTTTGACCGAAGCGTACATTCGCGAGGCCGCGCGGGCGGCGGGCGATTGCGAAGCATCGGTTCGGGCGGGTGCGTTCCTCATCGGCATCGGAATCGCCCTCGACGATTCGACGACGCTCAGCGCGAATCCGTTGACTAAGAAACTTTGCGCCGCCGCGGAGAGTGCGGAGGAGCGCAAAGCGCGAATCGCGAACCTCGGCTCACCCACGATTCACAAACGCCGCGATCTCTGCCAGCATTTCGCCGTGAGCGCCGCGCTCGCCGCGATCTTCGGTCCCGCGTTGGCCGAACTCGCCGGGGTCGCCAAGGAACAGGCCGACATGAACGGCACCAGTGGGTTCAGCTTCGCCGATTTGTGCGTTGACTTAGCCGGGATCGAGTTGGCGACACGCCTGAAGAAATCGCCCGCGAGCCTGGCGGAAATGGCGAAAGAATTCTCGGCGAAGAAGTACGTGCCGAGTATCGAGGGTTTAAAAGAAGGGATGAACGCCGAACAGTTCAAGAAGGACTACGGGAATGTGAGCGATGCCCGCTACCAACGCGAACTCGACGAATTGCGAAAGCGCGTCGCGGCCGTCGAAGCGTACAAAAAATAGCGGATCGCCGCTTGGCGATCCGCTTCCCGCATCGAATTACTTCTTCTCGAAGTTCGCGGCGACGGCGTCCCAATTGACGACCTTCCACCACTCTTCGATGTATTTGGGCCGGAGGTTGCGATACTTGAGGTAGTAGGCGTGTTCCCAGACGTCGAGGCCGAGGATCGGGGTGACGCCGGTCATCAGCGGGTTGTCTTGGTTCGGCGAACTGCTGACCGCGAGCGGTTTCTCTTTGCCCTTCACGAGCCAAGCCCAGCCGCTGCCGAAGCGCGTCGTCGCAGCGGCCGCGAACGCTTTCTTGAAGTCCGCGACCGTCTTGAACGATTCTTCGATGGCCTTGAGCAGATCGCCTTTCAGTTCGCCACCTTTACCCGCCGGGGCCATGATGCTCCAGAAGAAGGTGTGGTTCCAGTGACCGCCGCCGTTGTTCTGCACGGCCGTGCGGATCGCATCGGGGACGCTCTTGAGGTCGGCCAAGATCGCTTCGATCGGCTTCTTCAACAATTCCGGGGCCGACTTGGTCAACGCGGCGTTCAAGTTCGTGACGTAGGCTTGGTGGTGCTTGCTGTGGTGGATCGTCATCGTCTCTTCGTCGATGCTCGGTTCCAGATCCTTGTAGCCGTAAGGCAACTTGGGCAGCGTGAAGCGGGTGGCCGGTTCCTCGGCGCCGCGGGCGGTGGCGAATAGCAGCGGGCTGGCGGCCGCGACCGAGGTGCGAAGCATGTCTCGACGGGTAAACATCGTGTGGCACTCCAAGGGACAGGAGAACGGGGTGGGGACTGCCGATTGTTATACGCAGCAACGGTGCCAATCGGAGCCGGAAGCGTGAGCGACGGTTTTCGCTAGACCGTCGTTTACGCTTCCGGCTCTGAAAGTGGGTTCACCAAATCCCCAGGCAACAACCGGCGCCGGCTCCGCCGTTGACAATCGGTAAAATACGGCGTTCGAACGGCAACTTGAGGTATTCTGCGCGGTCGTAGACGACTTTGCCGTTCATGATCGTCATCTCCACGTGCGTGGAATGCTCGAATGGATCGCCATCGTACAGCACGAGGTCGGCGACCTTGCCGACTTCCAAACTGCCGTGGGTCTTGTCGATGCCGAGGAACTTCGCGGCGTCGAGCGTGACCATTTTCATCGCCGACGCGTGGCCGAGGCCGTTGGCCGCAGCCATGGCGGTTTCGCTTCGCAGATTGCGGATCTTCGGCACATACCCTTCGTAGGCGGTGCCGAGGAGCACTTGAACTCCTGCCTTCTGTAAGATCGCCGCATTCGCCAACAGCGTGTGGGATGTTTCCATGGTGCCCGCCGCGCGCTGCATCGTCGGGTGCACGATCACCGGGATCTTCTTCTTCGCCAGTTCGTCCGCCATCATCCACGCCTCGGTGCCGAGCGCAATCACCGGTTTCAGTTTGAACTCCTCGGCGATGCGAATCCCCGTGCGGATGTCGTCGAGGCGGTGGGCCGCGAAGATCACGGGCACTTTGCCTTCGAGCGCGGGCAGCCACGCCTCGTGCTTCGGGTTGTTCGGCACTGTCCCCTTCTTCTCCTTGTACGCCAGCGCCTCCGCGAGTTGCTTGCGAACGAGCGCCGCCGTGCCCATTCGGGTGCCGGGGGCTTTGCCTTTGAAGGCGTCCTTCGGCGCTTCGCCGAGATTGACGAGCATGGCGAAGCCCTTGTTCAGTGCGGACGCCTCGACCGTCCGGCCATCGCAGCGGAAGACGCCGCTCGTCCCCCCGATGACGTTGGCCCGCCCCGCCGTGCTATGCACGACCGTGACGCCGTTGGCCCGCAGGAACTCCAGCAGTGGCTCCAGCGGATTGAAGCCGTCGAGGACGCGGAGGTCGGATTGGTTCGGGTCGCTCGGTTCGTCTTGATCTTGGTCGGCCGGGATGTTCCAAGCCCCGGCGATGCCGGCGACGGTGAAGGCATCGATGAGGCCGGGGGAGACATCTTTGGCGATCAGCAGGGCCACATCTTTGGGGATCGGGCCTTTGGGAAACTCGTCCACGGAAACGATTTTGCCCTGTTCAACCACGACGCGCCCACCGGCGATCACTTTGCCGGTGCCCAAGTGGACGCGATCACCGAAGACCCAAGTTTGCCGTGGCTTCTCCAGTTCCTCCTTCGGTTTGAGTTCGTCGTATCGTCTCTGCGGAAAGTCTTTGCCCGGGCTCACGACCTTCGGAATCTCGATCCCCTTCGGCAGCAAGAAGCCGCCATCGCGCAGGCTCGAATCGTAGGCCAAGCCCGAATCGAACACCTTCCGCCCGTCGATCCACGTCTGTTGCACCTTCGTGTAGACGCTGAACGGTGCCCCGTTCAAAACCACGAAGTCGGCGTCCTTGCCTTTCTCCAGGGAACCGATGCGGTCGTCGAGGTGCATGATCTTCGCCGGGGTGATCGTCAGCGCCCGCAGCGCCGCGGCTTCGCTCATGCCGCCGCGCACGGCCATGCTGCCGGTGCGCAAAAAGAACCGGCTCTCGGTGATCGAGTCATCGGTATTGATGCAGACCGGCACGCCGGCTTTGTCGAGGATGGCCGCGTTCTCTTCGAGCAGGCCCATCGTCTCGGCCTTGCCACCGGGGCTGTCGATGAGCGTGAGCGACACCGGGATTTTCTTCTTCGTCAGCACGTCGGCGATGCGGTAGCCCTCGGTGGCGTGCTGCAGCACCAGTTCGAAGCCGAACTCCTCCGAGATGCGGATGGCCGACATCAGATCATCGGCGCGGTGGCAGTGGAAGTGGACCGTGCGCTTCTTCTCCAGCACCTCCACGAGCGGTTCGAGTGCGAGATCGCGGTCGGGCTTCTTGTCGCCCTTCAACTTCTCTATGTATTCCTTGGCCTTCACGAACTGCTCGCGCTGGAGCGCCGCGACCTTCATCCGCGTGAACGGGGCCTGCTGCTTGGTCCTGCCGTAGCCCTTGGGGTTCTCGCCGTTGGCCATCTTCAGACCGCCGAGGATCTTGACGCCCTTGCTGTCGCCGAAGATTTGCATCTCCTCGACGCTCTTACCGCGCAGTTTCGCATACAGCGTCTGCCCGCCGATGACGTTCCCGGAGCCGGGCATGATGTTCGCCGTCGTGATACCCCCAGCCGTGGCCATGCGGATGCCGGGGTCGTTCGGATCGATGCTGTCGAGTGCCCGCACCGCGCTCTGCACGGGGCCGGACATCTCGTTGCCGTCCGAGTTCGCGGGCACGCTCGGTTTCGACCACAACCCGATGTGCGAATGCGTATCGACAAGGCCGGGGATGATCACCGCGCCTTTGAGGTCGATGGTCTGGAAGTTCGCCGGGAGTTTGATATCGGCACCCGGCCCGGCTTCGACGATCTTGCCATCGCGGATCCAAAGGGTCGCCTTCTCAATCGGTTTCTCACCGACGCCGGTGTAGATGGTGGCGTTGATGAACGCGACCGACTTGAAGTCCGACGGTGGTTCCGCAAGCTCCGGTTTCTGGCCCAGAGCGACGAGCAGACCGA